>JAQBZS010000012.1 GCA_027622115.1 Planctomycetota bacterium
CTCATGCAGCAGATGCTGGTGGCGGACGGTGCCAACGCCAAACGCGAGGGACGCGGCTACGGCCCGGCACAGTACGGTCAGGCAATGAAGATCTCTACCGACATCCGGAAGGCGAGCAAGCAAACCGCCACCGGTGTCCTGCAGCGACTGGCGCTCGCCATCAGTCTGGAGCACGCGGTATCGATCGGGCAGGTAAACCCCAGAGCCCAGACCGACGCCCCTGAAACAGTCGACCCGGTGAAGCGATACCTTCACTACGAAAAGGCCTACCGAGACGGCGAACTGGATCCGGCGTTCGAGCGTGTGAGCACCTGGGAGTTGCGGATGGTCGTTGACGGGGACGAGCCGGACGAGACCCTCGCCTGGGGGCGCGAGATGCTCCGCAACTACCGGCCCGACCACATCTACAACTCGAACTACGGCTGGCGCTACGTGAGTCTTGTCACTTCCTGCGTCAAGTACGGGTCACAGGACGTCAAGCACGACAGGCCTGAGCTGCAGAACTATCAGAACATCCTCATGAACGGCGGGGTGTGCGGCCGGCGGGCGTTCATCGGGCGTTTCATTCTGCGATCGTTCGGGATCCCGACGACTGCTCGTCCCAGTCGCGGTCATGCTGCACTGGCGCACTGGACGCCCGAGGGTTGGGTGGTCAATCTGGGCGGAGGCTGGGGCGCTGGCTGGACCAGTACACGCTACAAGAAGGACGTCGATTTTCTCGCCAGTACACAGGCGCGAAACAACCGCGACGCATTCTTGAAGGTCAAGCGGGCTCAGTGGGCCGGCGACGTCCTGGGAGAACAACGGACCTACGGCGAAAGCGACGGCAAGCCCGCATTCTGGAACGGCGTGGCGCTCCGCACGCAGCGCGCGATCATCGCGGAAGCAAAATCCGTGACGCTCGCCGCACTCGGAACGGATCTCGGCGAAGCCAACGAGCCTACGGTCGCAGAGAAGGTCATCGCCTCGCCGGTCACGCCCGAGGACAAGCAGATCACCTACGGCGAGGACGGTGTCATTTCGCTACCGGCTGCTGCATACAGCAAGCCGTCCGGCAACACTCGCGACGTATTTGCCATGAAGAGCTTCGGCGGTGGTCTGCAGATCTTTCTCCCGCGTTTCTTCCCTCAGGGCAAAACGATCATGCGCGGCGGTACGTGGAAGAACGACCCCAACACATGTACGTCTGGAACACGGATGCTCAGCGGCGGCTATGGTCGCTACGAGAACTGGGGTCTCCGAGCAGCAATGTCACACACCGGCAGTGATTCCCCGAGCGAATTGACGCTCGACTTGGGTGACGGCGTGACCATGGAGCTGGTCTACATCAAGCCCGGAACGTTCGTGATGGGCGGCGAAAGCAAGACCGACGGCAGGTTTGAATGCGTCGAGCTGCCGCAGCACGACGTCAAACTCACCAAGGGTTTCTATCTGGGCAAGTACGAGGTGACGCAGGCGCAATATCAGGCCATCATGGGCTCGAACCCCAGCAGGTCGACCAAGGGCGCGGACTACCCGGTTGACAATGTCGGCGAGGCGGATGCGTTGTCCTTTTGTGGGAAGGTCGCCGAACAGACCGGGCGGGACGTGCGGCTCCCTACCGAGGCTGAGTGGGAGTATGCCAGTCGCGCCGGTCGCGACGCGAAATGGTTTTTCGGCAACGATCCGTCGCAGATCGGCGAGTATGCTTGGTTCAAAGGCAACGCGGGTGCCAAGTCGCATCCGGTCGGTCAGAAGAAGCCCAATCCGTGGGGGCTTTACGACATCTACGGCAACGTCTGCGAGCGAATCTCGGACACGTACGCCCGCAACTACTACTCGATCAGTCCGAAAGTGGATCCGACCGGACCCAGCCAGGGCACAAGTTCCCGCTTCGAGTACAAGGTAACCGTCCCACGATCCGGCAAGTACTCATTAACGGCGCGGGTGGTCACGGCGAATTACGATCAGCGACTCAACGTCGCTGTGAACAACGCCAGTTCCGAGATCGTCATGGAGATGCCGTTCACCGTCGGGAACTGGCAGGATTCCAAGCCGATCACGCTCACCTTCGAAGAGGGCGAGAACACCTTGCGGTTCTGGCGCAACCAGCCGCCGCAGTACGGACTGGCCATCAAGGACTTCACGCTCACGCCAGTGAAGTAAATATGCGTAGCAGAATGTTGCGCGGGATAAGTTCGCGACGCGAAGAGGCCAACCAATGATCAAACACAAAGAGATCGCGTCGAAATCAGTCTTCGTCCTGGCAGCACTTGCGGTTGTCTTGATGAATGCTGTTGCAGTTCCGAGAAACAGCTTTGCCGCCGATTCTCCAGCGCATCCCAACGTTGTCCTGATCATGGCTGACGACTTAGGCTACGGCGATCTCTCCTGTTACGGCAGCGACAAGATCAAGACGCCCGTGCTCGACAAGCTCGCGAGCGAAGGCGTGCGGCTGACCAGTTTCTACGCCGGTTGTACGATCTGCACACCGTCGAGGATGGCGCTGCTGACAGGCGCGTATCCCGCGCGGGCCGGCTGGCGAGGCGGGGTCGTTGGTTATGGCATCAAGCCGCAAAATGGCCTGGCTCCCGGCGCGATCACGATAGCCGAGGTCTTCAAAGGCGCAGGCTATCAGACGGCGCTGATTGGCAAGTGGCATCTTGGTGATACGCCGGAACTGTCACCGATGAAACAAGGATTCGATTCGACGTTCTACATCAACAAGAGCAACAATCAGACGAAGCAACTTTGGCGAGGCGACAAGCTGGTTGCTGATCCATTCGACAACCGGCGTCTGACGGAGCAGTTCACGACCGAAGCCATTCACTTCATTGAGGACAACCGCAAGCGGTCGTTCTTCCTCTACCTGCCGCTGAGTGCGCCGCACTTTCCCGCTCAGGCTCATCCGGATTGGAAGGGCAAGTCGCAGAACGAAGCTTACGGCGACGTCGTTGAAGAACTCGACAGCCGTGTCGGCGAAATCCT
Source organism: Planctomycetota bacterium (assembly GCA_027622115.1). Taxonomy (GTDB): domain Bacteria; phylum Planctomycetota; class Planctomycetia; order Planctomycetales; family Planctomycetaceae; genus JAQBZS01. Next base: position 2,968 of record JAQBZS010000012.1, read on the forward strand.
CAAGACGCTCTCAAAGCACAAGCTGGCTGAGCGTACGATCGTCGTGTTCCTATCCGACAACGGCGTGGAGCCAGGCCAGAAAAAGTGGGCGGGGTCGGATCCCTATCGAGGTTTGAAATGGAGTGCGCTCGAAGGCGGCAACCGCGTGCCGTGTATCGTCCGCTGGCCGGACAAGATTCCCGCCGCTCACGTCAGCGATGCCATGATTGCCGCGATCGACCTGTTCCCGACATTGGCAAATGCATGTGGCATCAAACTGCCTGAACCACCCAAAGGCGGCCCCAAGCTCGACGGTGTCAACGTGTTGATCACACTCGCAGGAAAAACCGATCAGCCCCATCCAAGGTCAAACCTGTTGTACTGGCACGGTTGGGGCACGCTGCAAGCGATTCGAGTCGGCCAGTGGAAGCTTTATCTGGACCAGATCAAAGAATTGCCGGAATCAGAGAAAGGGCCAGTGCTGATTCATCTTGCCAACGATCCTGCCGAACGGACCAACCTCGGCGACAAACATCCAGATCGAGTCGCCTCGATGATGGCAGAAGCCGCGAAGCAATTGGCAGACATCGAGGCCAACGCCATCCCATTGGGCGGACCACCGGATGCCAAAACGCGAATTCCCGAACGTGCGAAATGGCTGAAACAATTGTAGAACGGATTGCCCAGTTCGTCCGGAAGGAATAGGCATTCCGTCCTACTTCGGTTGCGCGCGAGTGCTCCCAGATGACTTTTCCACGCTTGTCTACTCTGGAAAGCTTGAAACGCACGTAGTCGCAGATCATGAGTTCGTAAGGGTGCTGATCCTCCGCAGGTTGCAGCTTTTCCTGAGCCAGTGCCGAGCCCGCCAGACCCAATGCGGACGTGGCGAAGCCAACCGATTTCAAGAATTCACGTCGTGACTCTGTGTTACTCATGGGATTTTCCCTTGGCAGGGATTCGTTCCCTGGCAAGTTGGGACGTGGGAATCCGGGGACGCTCTACGCGATGATTTCTTCGATCGGGTGACCATAGTCGACCTCCAGCCGCTTCCGACCGGGGACTGCGAGACGGCGCGGATCGAGACCGAGCTGCTTCATGACCGTGGCGTGAATGTCGGTGACGTAGTGGCGATCCTCGACGGCGTGGAAGCCAAGTTCGTCGGTGGCTCCGTGGACCGTTCCGCCTTTGATTCCGCCCCCGGCCATCCAGACGGAAAAGCCGAAGTTGTGGTGGCCTCGGCCGTTCGAACCCTGGCCACCGGGCGTGCGACCGAACTCCGAGCCCCAGACCACGAGCGTTTCGTCGAGGAGACCGCGCTGCTTGAGATCCTTCAGTAGTCCTGCGATGGGCTGATCGATCTGCCGGCAGTTGTTGGCGTGATTTGTCTGAAGGTTGCTGTGAGCATCCCAAGCCCCTGCTCCGCCACCGCCGTGGTAAATCTGCACGAAACGTACGCCGCGTTCGACCAGTCGCCGCGCGGTCAGGCATAGCTGGCCAAACGACTGCGTCGGACCGCCGGTTGTTCCGTAAAGCTGGTGTGTGGCCGCCGTCTCGCCCGCCGAGTTCACGACATCCGGAACGGCCGTCTGCATTCGAAACGCCAGCTCGTACGACTTGATGCGAGCAGCCAATGCCGCATCGTCCGGGTTCTCGTCCGCCGTCAGTCGGTTGAGCCGTCCGAGCAGTTGTTGCGCTTTCAATCGCTCGACCGAGCCAGCACCTGCGGCGGGAATCGCAAAGGGCAAGGGGTTCTTCGGATCGACTGACAGGGTGACGCCGTCGTGTTCGGGGCCGAGATAGTCGGCTCCTTCCGTTCCCTTGCCACCGCAGCAGTCGCCGATCTTGTTCCCCATGACGATGAATTGCGGCAGGCTGTCGTTCAGCGAACCGAGCCCGTAATGCACCCAGGCTCCGATCGTGGGGAAGAATCCGTCGAAGCGATTGCGCCCCGTATGAAACTGGAGCTGAGCGTCGTGGTTGCTCGCCGTCGTCCACATGGACCGAACGATCGACATGTCGTCAACGCACGCGGAAAGGTGCGGCAGCCAGTCGCTGACCTCGATGCCGCTTTCGCCGCGCTTCTTATAACCGACCTGCAGCGGATACAGCTTGTCGTAGATTTTCCCGTTGGCATCGCCCTTCACCAGCTCGATGCGGTTCTTGATGTAGGGCGATTCCAGCACGCTGGCGAATGGCGTGTTGGGAATCGTCTTGCCGCCGTGTTTTGTCAGTTCGGGCTTTGGATCGAACGTCTCGACCTGGCTGACGCCTCCAGCCATGAATAGCCAGATCACGCTTTTCGCCTTCGGAGCAAAATGGGCGAGGCCGTCTGGCCGAGCCCAGCCGGACTCGGCACCAACGCCGTCCTTCTGGAGCATCGCGCCCAACGCGAGCGAGGCGAATCCGGTTCCCATTTCGGAGAGGAACTTACGGCGGTGGGGGAGAGGGGGAGACGAGGAGAGGGGGAGAGGGTGGTTGTGGTTCATTTGATTGTCCAATCGTTTGCATGGTTGATCATGTGAACGAGCATGGCGATGATTTCGTCGTATTCGCAATAAAGTGGCTTGGCAGAATTGCGGTCGAGATATTCACATTCAACCGAGAATTGCAGCGCCAGACCTGCGTTTCGGCTGCTTCGGCCTCGCAATCACTCAGCTTGCTAATAAATGCCGCTTGGTATCTTCGCTTTCGCCAGGCTTCGGCCAAGTTTGCACAAACAGAGCGAGAAGATCGACGGATTTGGTCAACCAAAGAATATCGTGCCTCTTTTGGAAAAAACTTCGTGATCTCAAACACACGCATCGCAGCGTCAAACGACCGTTTGTAAACGTTCAATTCTGTATGCCGTTTGATCACCATCGTTTCTCTCCCCCGCTCCAAATCTCCCCCTCTCCCCCCTCTCCCTACCGAATCGTCACGAAATCGTTGTGGTTCAGCAGCACCAGCGCGAGCTGACGTCGAGCCTCCGCGCTGCCCTTAAACTCATTGAGAAACTGAGTGCACTCGGTCTGTTCTTCCGGAGTCGGCTCGCGGTCGAGTACGTGTTCGAACAAAGTTGTGACGAACTCACTTCCATTAAGTTCTCCGTGAGCATCTGCGATCTTCTTAGCCTGTCCGGCGGCAACTTGGCTGTTGAACATGGCGAGGGCCTGTTGCGGAGCGACCGTTGATTTTCGCTGATAGCACTCGTTGACCTTGGCTCCGTCGAACAGGCTGAGGAACGTCATCTGTCGTTCCTTGTCCTGGCGGAAGTACAGGCTGCGGCGGAGCACGGTTTGCCCCTGAGTGTGCTCGATCGGCGGGCCGCCCATTGCCAAGTCGAGGCTGCCTCCCAGCGACAGCACACTGTCCCGCACGACTTCGGCTTCCATCCGGCGAGCGTTCATTCGCCACAGAGTGTGGTTGTCGGGATCGGCGGTTCGCGTGGCGGGCGATGCTGCGTTCGGCGAAGAACTCAGTCGATAGACGCCCGACATGACGATTCGCTTGTGAAGTTTCTTCAGGCTCCAGCCGTCTTCCATGAACTGCACGGCCAGCCAGTCGAGCAGCGCGGCGTGACGCGGTTTCTCGGACCGCAGTCCGAAATCGAAAGTGCGTTCCAGCAGCGGCGTGTCGAAGTGACGCAGCCAGACGTGATTGACGAGGACTCGCGCGGCGAGCGGATTCTTCCGATCCGTGATCCACCTCGCGAAGGCGAGACGTCGACCGGAACTGGTTTTTGGAAAATGCGGCCCGAGCGCCGCGTATTGGTTTGAGCCACTGTCGAGTTGTCCTTGTGTAGCCGCCAGCTTCTTCTGCGAATCGGCACGCTGTTTTTCCGCCGCCTGGAGTTCCGCTGACGCTTTGGTACGCGCGGCAGTTGGGGAGGTCTCCTGCTTCTGCCGAGCCTGCTCGATCTTCAGCTCTGTTTGCGCGATCTGCTCGGAAAGTTGATCGACGGCGTACTGACGGCTCGCGCGACCAGCGGCGGTAGCCAATGTGTCGGCGTTGCCTTCGGCCAGTCCGTACTTCACAGCCTCTGCCGCGATGCGTGCTTCGAGTGCGGCTGCTGCGGATTGCGTGACTTGGAGATGCGCAACGGCGACTTGCTCTGCCGCTTCGGAGACTTTCAAAGCCAGTTGCAGATCTTTTTTCGTGAGCAACTTCAGTGGCGCTGCCGAGCCTCCTCCTGCACGCTCAAGCCGCGTTTCCGGTGGCAACGTCGTCACGTCGAGCTGATCGAATTCGGCGGTTGCGGAGAATGCCCAGATCGAAATTCGGCCAGCTTTCCGTTTCGGCAAGTTGTAAACTACTTTCAATTCGCCATCGATCAGCACGTTCAACAATTGGTCCTTCACGGCCAGCTCAAGCACGTAATCCTGCCCGACCTTGATCGAGTGCGGTGCCATGCCCGTCGTCGGGTACTGCCAAATGCCGTTGCTTCCTTGGCTGGTGAACTGCACCTTCGGCCCGGACACGGACAAGTAGACGGCATTCATTGCCTGCCCATCGACGTCGAAGCCAAGGCCGACGGACTTGTACGTCTCGCCGCCCGTGATTCGCAGCCGTAGCTTCGCCCGGAAATCGCGGGGGTGAGTCCCCGCGGACCCAAGCCGATGCTGTTTCGACTCGCCAAGCGATTGCACGAGGCGACCATTCTTCACCGACCACATTCCGCTTTCGACTTTCCACTGATCGGAATTCAGTTTCGAGAAATCATCGCTCAGCACAGGAGTGCCAGGATCGGTGGACGTTTTTGCGGTTGTCTTCTTGGGAGAGTCATCGAGCCCGGGCTTTGGTTCCTGGAACTCCGCGAGTTTTTTTCGAGAGGCCGTCAGCGCCGTCCGAGCGTTCTTGAGTCCGCCTTCCGCGACCGCGACTGCCGCGCGTGCGGCTTCCAGCGCCGCCTCGCGATTCTCTTTTCGCAGTGCCGGATACCAGACAGTCGCCGGGAGTGAGATCGGTTCGACAGACAGTTCACCGAATAGCTCCGGCAGCCCGGGAGGCAACGGGGCTTTGTCCGGACGATTCTCATTACCTTGCAGAAACGTAAACGTCTTGCGATCCAGATGAGCATCGTAAGCGCGAACCAGCATTCCGTTCGCCGCGCCGGTCGACGCCAGTTGCAGCGGATCGTCGCGGAGGTCATGCGTCTCGAAGATCGCCCGCATGCGGTAGTAGCCCTGCTGCTCAAGCGGGTCGTACTTGTGATCGTGGCAACGGGCACAGCTCACGGTGAGTCCAAGAAACGCCTTCGAAGAATGCTCGACGATATTGTCGAGCCAGACGTTCCGGTTGAACTTGTACCAGTTCCTTGCGAGGTATCCGGTCGCCCTCAGCGAAGCCTGATCTTCGGGCGAGGCCTCATCCGCCGCGAGCATTTCGACGATCATCCGGTCGTAGCCGGTGTCCTCGTTCAGCGATTCGACAATCCAGTCGCGCCATCGCCAGATGTGTTCACGTCCGTCGCGAATCTCCTTGCCGTAGCCGGAGGGATCACTGTACCGCCAGATGTCCATAAAGTGCCGAGCCCACCGCTCGCCGTATTGAGGACTCTTCAGCAGACGATCGACCGCGTTCTCGAATGCCGCTTCCGATTTGTCGTCGAGGAAGGCTCTGCGTTCCGCCAGAGTCGGCGGGAGGCCGATCAGTGCAAGAGACGCTCGCCGCAGGAGCATCGAACGCGACGTTTCGCCGACCGCGCTGACTCCGACGCGTTGATGTTCGGCAGCGAGGAACCGGTCGATGTCGCTGCGAATCCACGGCGTAGAAACGTTTGGCACATCGGCTTTGATTGGCGGAAGAAACGACCAGTGGCGCGAGGGAGCTTCGGGGATGGCCTCGTCGGGAGCCGCAGCTCCGGCCTCGATCCAGGCGGTCAACTTGTCGACCTCTTCCGCCGTCAGTCGCGCACCGTCCTCCGCGGGCGGCATGCGGTTGTCGTCGTCCGCGGTGACTCGTTTCACGATGAGGCTCTTGCCGGCCGAGCGGGTGACGTAACCTGGCCCGCTCTCACCGCCCTTCCGAATCAGACTCGCCGCATCCAGCCGCAGTCCACCTTTCTGTTTGCGTGAGCTGTGGCACGAAAAGCACTTGTCGCGTAGCAGCGGTTTAATTTCCGTTAGGTAGTTGACGTTCTTTTCAGGCGGCTGTTCCGTTTTCGATTCCTGTGCGCGAGCCGTCTGATCTGCAAACGCGCCGGAAAGAACAAGCAGCACAAGGCTGCGGCAGAACAGTTTCCGTAGAAGAGTCATTCCTGGTCCCCGAACCGATGTGTCGTCAAACTACTGGCTGGCATTGTACCGCTCCGTCATTGTGAGCCATCTCCATTCCGTGGCGTAAGCCTCCAGCTTGCGTTTCCGAGAATTCGCACGCTGGAAGCTAATGAACGCGACATCGAACATCGAAGGCATTCTACCGATTCTGCACACTCCGTTTGACGTGAACGACGAAATTGATCGTGACAGCCTCGGACGCGAAATCGACTGGGCGTTCGAGCAGGGTGTCAGCGGTGTGTGTTCAGCAATGGTTTCTGAAATCCTGCGGCTGACGTCTGAAGAACGAGTCGAACTGAATCGGCAGATTGTGGAAATGACGGCGGGTCGTGGAATTGTCGTGGCCAGCGTCGGCGCGGAGAGTACAAAGCAGGCGGTCTACTTTGCGAAGGCAGCCGTTGATGCCGGGTGCAGCGCCATTATGGCGATTCCTCCGATTTCAACAGCGTTGCCACTGACAGCTCTTCAAGGCTACTTCAGCACATTGGCGGATGCCGTGCCCGTGCCGCTGATCGTTCAGGACGCGTCGTCGTACGTCGGCTCATCGATTCCAACGGAATTCTACGTTCGCCTGCTGAATGAATATGGGCCGCGGAAAATCCTGTTCAAACCGGAAGGCGCGCCCATCGGACCAAACATCTCCGACCTGCGAGACGCCAGCGATGGTCGCGCACGCATGTTCGACGGTTCGGGCGGCATTCTGCTGATCGATGCGTTTCGACGCGGCGTCATTGGCACAATGCCGGGCATTGACTTACTGGATGGCATCGTGGCCGTGTGGGGCGCGTTGAAGAATCACGATGACGCAACAGCCTATCGCACTTACTTTCCGATCTGTGCGCTCGTTGCATTGCAATTGCAGGCGGGACTCGACGGATTCCTGGCCATCGAAAAGTACATTCTGGTGAAGCGTGGGCTATTCACGAGTGATCGGCGACGCGAACCGAATTCCTGGAGTCTCGACCTGGAAACGCAGAGCGAAGTCGATCGACTACTGGCGATGTTGACCGACACTCTGGCCACACCATGAATCCAGATTCTTATCACGTTTTCATCTGCCGCTCGCCTTAGCTTAGTTCGAGTTTGTCACTTTCCGGGGGTCGGGTTTACGTCTTTCAGATTTGGCGGTTTGCCGTTGTTGGTGAATTCCACGTCGAACGACCGGTCAGACCCCTTTTTCAGATAGCTTCTAGACAGGCACCACGATCCCCGCGCTGACCATGAGTAAGCGGGCGGAAACTCGTTCCACGGGGATTCTGTAAATCCGAGCCACCGCCGGGCGATACGTTTCCAACTGGGCTCGGTAATGATCGACTCGCTCGCGCAGTGCCTGTGGGTTGCTCGTCGAAACAGAGTCGGTCTTGTAATCCACGATGTCGGCGGCGATCAGTCGATGATTGTCGTAAATCAGCACCAGACGATCGATGATCCCGGAAACCACCGAGTTCCCTTCGCGAATGGCGAATGGTCGCTCGTTCTGCACGTCCAATCGTAAATCGGCCGCAGCGATTTCCTGCAACAACTCGGCCGAGTAACCGAGATCGCGGGGTGGGTCGTAGGACTTGCGGTACAGCGTCCAAGCGATCTTGGGTGAACGTAGCATTTCCTGGAATTCGTGGATCAGTCGGTCGACGTTTAAGCCGCTCGCTCCGATTTCGTCCGCCACTTGACGCAGGCGGCTTTCTTCCGGCCAGCGACCGTCGTCGAGCCATTGAACCAATTCGAACCACGCGTGCATCAACGTGCCGCGTCCCATTGCGGCGGCGTTGCCCGTTCGCAGAATGTTCGAGAGTTTTACCGTTCGCCCACCCTCGCGACCGGACGGCGATTCGCGTTTCATGCCTCGGCGGCGGTTGTCGGAATCGGCCAGTTGAATCCGTATCGGTTCGAGCTTCTCGTCCGGAACGCGATTCTCTTTCAAGATTAGCGCCGCTGCCGCTGCCGGATTCTCGGCGCGTTGAATCCAGTCTCGATCACCTTGCTCGTACAACACTTGACGAGGCTCGACTTTCGTGCCGTCGGTCAACGCGGCTCGGAACAGTCCCGCTGACGTTTGCGGCACAGTGCGTTCGCTTGGCGTGGACGGGGCCACGATCATGTGCAGCGCGTGGACGGCCCGCGTCAAGGCGACATACATCACGCACAGACCCTCGGTCAGATGCCGATCCCGCGTTTGCTCGAACGATTCACGCAAGCGATCCGGCAACATGCGTTGAACATCGACGTTGCGATACAGGCAAACGCGATCGCTGGGTTCGGTGGGACTCGGTTGTCCGGTGACGAACGAAGGCGTCTGCCCCGTGAGATCGCCGTCGAGATCCACCAACACCACAATGTCGAACTCCAAACCCTTGGCCTGATGGATCGTCATCACGCGCACGTCGTCGCTAGTCGGGTCGGCGATGCGTTGGGTCCGCACGAAGTTCACGAAGTCTCGCGTGCGAAGCGTGGCGTTGGCCTGGAATCCGTACGCCAGTTCCACAAGCTGATTCAGCCGACTCCAGTCTCGGCGATTGCATGACCGAGCCAACTTGCGAGCCAATTCGCCGACGGTCGCTCCGTAACCTCCGTTGATCAATCCGGCTCGCACTTCCAATGACAGCCGATTCGCGGCATTGTCGTCAGCGTGATTCAGGAAACCGAGTTCCACGCCCAGCGGCGACGTGGCAACATGAAACCTGGCGGTCAGATCGCCGGGATGATCGGCGACTTGCAACAACGACAACACAACTTCCACCGCTGCGGAATCCGTGAGCGGGTTGCCGCTGTCTTCACTCGCGGGGACATCCAAGCGTCGCAACTCGAAGATCATGCGCCCGACAACATGATTTCGGCGAGCCAACACACCGACGCTCTTTCCGGGACATTCGGCCGTCAGCGCGGCGATTCGTTCGGCCGCGAAGCGAAGAGTCGCGGCTTGTTGCGAAACGCCGTCGTCGGGTGGAGTCGGCGCGGATTCCAGGCACACGTACCCGGCCAGTTCCGTGCGAGCGGTCGAATGCGGTTCGAAGCGGTCCAGCCACGCCAAGACTCCGTCGCCCACGGATGCGAAGAATTCATGCTTGCGGATGTTGGTGAAAATCTCGTTCACCGCATCGACGACGGGTGGCGACGAACGATAACTCAGATTTAGTGACTCGCGATGCGTGCCGTGAAGTTCGGTTTCGATGGCATCGAAAATCTCGGCGACGCCGCCACGCCAGCCGTAAATGGCCTGCTTCACATCACCCACGCAAAAGAACGATCGTCGCTGTTCGGGCGTGGCATGAGCCAGAATCAGCCGAGCTTCGAGCGGGTCGACGCTGGCCGCGGCTTTCGTTTTGGGAGACGTCACCTGCCGGGCGAATGGCCGCAACACGCGCCATTGCGACAGCGACGTGTCTTGGAATTCGTCGAGCAACAAGTGCTGAATGCGGGCATCGAGCCGATACGTCAGTTGGCTGGTGCGAAGCTTCAGACCCGCTTCACTAACCTTGCGAGTCACATCGTCGAACCGCATGGCGCGGGCTTCGCGTTTCAGACGATCGTAAACGGCGTGGAAGCGGTCGAGCAGATCGTGAGTGGCTCCCGTCTGCTTGGCGAGCAAATCGAGCAGCGCGGCTCGCACATGACCCAACAGTCGCTGATAAATCGCTCGGACCTCGGGCTCGATCGGCTTCTTGTAGTACGTGTCGGCCCCTTCTTCGACGCGTCGACCGATGCCGCGAACCTTGACGAATTCCTCCCACTGATAGCTGGCCGCGGCAGCGTAGTCTCGATCGCGAGCTTCCGCGATGTTCTTGTGCTTCGGCAGTTCCACCGTCCGCAACTCTTCGAGGACTTCGTCGAGGTTCTCGGCGGTGAGCAGCGGTAAGTCGGGGAATTGGCGCCACGCGTCGGCGGTGGTTTCCAGGAACGTTTGGTACAGCGAGTTGACGGTGGAATGCAGCAACTGACTGACGGATCGTTGGGCGGCTCCCTTGGTGAGCAGGTTCATCAACCGCGATACGTCCTGCGCCGAGTCTTGGCCCAACACGATTTCGATGGCCTGTTCGCGCAAGCGGTGATCGGCGAGGTCGTCGATAATCCGCCAGCCGGTGGGCAGCCCGAGTTCCAATCCGAATGTGGACGCAATCTGCGAGAAGAAGCTGTCCAGCGTGCTGACTCGCAGGCGATGCAAACTCAGCGTCACGGTTTTCAGCATCTGCATGCAACGCGAGCGATTCAGCGATTTGGGATTCGCACCGATGTGTTTCGCCAATTCGTGACACTCTTGATCGCTCGACGCCGCTTCGGCCAAACGGATGAGAATACGTTCGAGGATTTCGCCGGCCGCTTTCCGAGTAAACGTCGTGGCCAGGATTTCGTCCGGTGCGGCTCCGGCATGCAACTGAGCCAAATAGCGGTTTGAAAGCTGAAACGTCTTGCCCGTGCCCGCGGAGGCTCGAATCACGACGTTTCGCAGTTGCTCCTCGCCCACCTCTTGCGGCGACAGACGTAACTGATCCGTGGATTCGAGGTCTCGCATCGGCTTGGCGAGTCGGTTTTCGAATCGCGGCTTGGTTGGCGCTGTCAGACGCGAACTCGAGCCCGTGGTCTCGTTTGAATCGGGCTTGAGTGCCGGTTCGACGGCGACTGCCACGGCATCGGTCGGCTCGTCGTCATCTGGAAAAAGTTGGCCCTGGCCAGTGGATAATCGGTTCATGCCGACACCTCCGCAGCGATGTGGTGACTCGCGGGTTCCGCACTGATACGGCGATCGAACACGCCGTCCTGACAGATGGCTGCGTATTCCTGGAACCATCCGCGCGGCGTTTCCAGGGGCGGCCAAAAGCGTTCTTCGGTCACGCAACGCGCGATCATCGAGGCCACCATGTCGGCTTCGGCCAGTTGGTCGTCGTCCCAATCGGCCAGGATGCGATCGACTTGCGCGGTGTCCTTGGGCAACACGATGTAGCCCAGTTTGATGTCGCCATCGATCCCCAAACTGCGAGCCAGATGCCGATACAACGGCAGTTGCAAGTCGACCCATCCGTCACGATTGCGATGGCTGGCCTGCGGCGTGGTGCCGGATTCGCCGGTCTTGTAATCGAACACGATCCATTCGTTGCTGTCCGCAAGCTGGTCGATGCGGTCGACTCGGCCATCCAATTGCATCCAGCGTTCATCGTCGATTTGCAGCCCGACGTTGTGATTGGCGAACGACACTTCGCTATGCCGAATCCGCCAGCCTTGTGCCGCCCAGTCCGCTTGCCAGTCCGCAAACGCGTCGAGCCTCGCCCGCAACTGCATGATCTGCACGTTGACGGGAGCCAACCGAGACTTTCCGTACCACTCGTCCACGCAACCGTCCAACGCCCGCCGCAAGAACGTGCGGATCTCTTTGGCGTCCTGCGAATCTCGATGGTCCGACTTACCGAAGCGGTTCAGCACTTCGTGAGTCAGATTGCCGAACGACATCGCATCCAATTCGCGTGCGTCGTCGCTGGCCGGTGCGAGCCTGAGTGCGTGTCGCAAATAGAATCGATACGGGCATGTGAGGTACGTGCGAAACGACGTGACGCTCATCCGCTCGATCGGTGCAGCCAGCGGCCGGGGTCGCGGAATCGAAAAGCCGGATTCTTCGCGAGTCACCGTGAACTCGCCAGCCAACGGCGGCTGGACGAGGGCTTGGCGGTCGTCGTCGCCGAAGAAGGCCAGCACTCGCGAGGCGATGGCTTGCGGCTTCGTCGCGAACAACAGTCGACTCGGTTTCAGCGGATCATCCTGAGCGTCGCGACGACCGACAATCAGCGTCAGGCTTTCCCGTGAATGCAACAGCACATTCAACGCATAAGCGTCGCGGGCATATCGGCGGGAGTTGTCGTCGAGACCCAGTTGTTTTCGTAAGCGGTTGGGTAGGAACAGATCGGCGTTCAGCGACTTGGGTACGTGGCCCTCATTGAACGTAGTGACCACCAACGCGGGTGCATCGTCCAGCGGCAGTTCCAACCAGCCGAGCAATTCGACGGCGGTGTCGAGAGCCGCGGACGGAATTGGATGGCTCGCAATTTGGCCGAGCGTCAAACGAATCGCGTCGGCGGCGGAGACTTGAGGCATGAGGGCCTCGGGAATCGCCGTCAGCTCGACAAGCGTCTGATGAATTCGCTTTGTCGCATCGACCAGCACCCGATCGCCGTCTCGATCGAGATCAAACCGACGACCGGCATACACGTTCAACAACAGCGTGACGCACGGCTCGCTCCAATCGCTCAGCGCCCGAGTCGACTCGCGAAACGGCGAGAGTAACGCTTCGACCGCACCGTGGACCTGTCGGATCGCGGCATGTCGATGTTCGCTGCCGAGCCACTCGCCCAAACGCGGCTGCAGGTGTTGTGCGTTGTAGTCGTCGAGCAGCTGCAACCAATGGATTTTTGGGAGGCCGCTCTGCGCTCCGCCATCCGTCTTCGAAGCGGAAGCCGGCGAAGCGTGTTTTTCGGTGCCGACTCGACAATCAATGCCTTGCTCTTCGATCCACTGATACAGATCGGGATGCCGGACCAACGCGGCGAAGTCGTCAAAGCGGCCTCGTTCCAGGTAGGCACCGACCGCGTTCAGCAATCGGTACGGCCCGGTTTCCGCGAGCACATTGCCGACCACCCAACGCGTCGGCACGTCGCACTGATCGAGTTGCCGCTGAATCTGCGGCACGAGTCGTTCGTCCGCCACGCCGATCGTGATGTCGTCCGGCCGATACTTCCCGTCGTAACCGGCCAGCGTGCGGGCCACCGTGTCGGCCTGATCCGCCGGGCCGTCCACGACCCGCACGTTGCGAGTATCCAAATCAAGCGGCACGTTCTGCCACGCATCGGACCTCAAACAGCCGAACTCGTCGAACCGCCCATGCAATCGCTGCGGCGCATGGATCAAAGCCGTGACCCGCTCGCCCACTTGAGCCAGCATCCGCCGCATGGCCCGATTCGTGTCCACCGTGCCGGCCAAAATGATCTCGCGATCCGTGCGGCATTCGTTGAATTCAATGGCAAACAACCGAGACGTTTGCATGTCCCACAGATCGAGTTCGTCGAGTTGCCGCAGATAGGCTTCCTGGACTCCACGCAAGATGGACCAGCGATCGCCTTCGTCAAATCCGTCGACCAGTGGACCCTTGGCTGAGACATCGCGAAAGTCGAGCCCGTCCGCGGCAAGTTCACGATGCGTCCGCCACAACAATTCGCCCAGCGACAGCCAGCGATCGATGTCGTCCTCCGGCGGAAGCACGGGAATCACACGTTGCAACCGCTCGGGCTCGACGGCCTTGAGCGCATCGACCCAAGCGAGCTTTTGCACGAAGTCGCCGGCGAACGGCTTCTTGGACTCGTACAGCAATTCGGGCAGCCGTCCGACCGTCGTGATCTGCGGTGGCGTGAACTGACCGTCGTCGGCGCGTTCGACGAGGATTTCGAGCAGCCGTCGCCCGGCGCGTTTGCCCGGAAGCACGACGACGAGATTGCCGAGGTCGGCGATGCCGAGGATCGAGTAATTGTGGAGCAGGTACTCGGCAATAGCGGGGAGGCCAGGTTGGTTCCAATCGAGGAACACCTTGCGCGCGATGGACATCCGATTTCGATCCTTCAACGTGGCCGAATCCATTCCGCCCGCGCTCCGTGCGCTAACGGCAGTCAAGGCACCGGTGACAGCCCTCCGTGGGCTCGCGGCGCCGAGCATCAGCATAGGCCGCGATTTCTCGGGAATCAAATCGTGGGTGGAAGCCCAACGTCTTGCAGAACTTGGACCGCAAACGGCACTGGTGCATTGATCGTACCGCCTCGCTCGCCAGAGCGTGGGCTTTGAATGCAGCGCCAGTCCCACGCTCTGGCGACGGTAGCTACCGTGTTGCATCGGCGCGAATCGCGATCCACGACTATCGGTAGCGCGGTGCGGTCCGACTCAGCAACCAATCCACCGCTGCGCCTTCGAAGTCTGTTCCCGAAAAGACCGTCATTCGCTTGCGCTTGTCGCCGACGTGCCACATGATCGATTCGTCCTCAAACCGTTCCCCCGAAACCCATAGTTCCGTGGGGTCGGCCAGCGACAGCAAGCCCGGAACGTCGCCGTATTTTGCGGCACCCGGCAGAAATCGTCCGTCGTAAATGTCGGTGACGTCGGCGAACCGGAAGCCGTCCGTGTGAATTGCCGCTCGGCTGATTTGGTGGGACGACTGCACAACCGCCGCCGCGACGAGTGGTCCGGCTGCCCGCAGCCCGATGATGTCCAATTTGCAGGACGCGTCTTGCTGCCGAACCCATTGAATTACGGCGAGGATGTCGTGTACTTGACGCGCGAATCGCGGAAGATTGTAGCAATACGTCCAACCGCCGTAGCCGGCTTCACCCGGAAGCGCCCTCTGACGTGGACTGGGCTTGCCGTCAGCGAGAAATTCGCCCTGTTGCAACAAGTCGATGCCGACGACCGTGCGACCCTGAGCCAGCATGCGTGTAACGGGTGCTCGCGGTGTGCCGTCTTGATTGAAGAGGCCCGCTTTGCCGGATTCATGGATCCAAATTACGGTCCGCTGCACCGACTTCTTCGGCGTCAACGCGACGAGCGGCAATTCCGCTGTGTGCGTTTCGACCGACGTGTAGCTCAACAGACCGGTCGACATCTTGAACCCGTCGCGATCCACGCTCAACTTTTTGGCGAATCGCACGCCGTGATTGTGCGGCAAGCGGCGCAGCAACACGTCCCAGCCCCCGCCAACAACTTCGCGATACGTCTTGAGTGACGCGTCGTCGCGAGGCTTCAGAGCGGCGATCTGTTTTTGACTCGCCGTGTTGATCTGTTGCAAGAGGCGCTGCTCGAAGCGAGCATCGGCGGCGGGGCGAGGATGAGCGTCGTCGAACACCGTGCGTTCCGCCTGCGACAGCCGACGATACGGACGCTCGACGATCGGCTCGGTCAAACCAAGTTTGAGATGCCGGTTGACGAACTCGTACATCGCCGCGCGACTCGCATGGTTGTAGTTGTGCGGAAACTGCGTGAGCGACACGTGTTTGACATGCTCGGCGGCTTTGAACGCTCGATAGTGTTGTCGCAATTCGGGGAATCCACGCATCGACATGGTCCGCGTCGCGTCGTCCGCTGAGATCAAGAGCAGCGGCTTGGGCGCGTGCAGCGACGTGAAGTCGAGATTGTGCGTGTCGATGCGGAAGCCGCAAATGTTTTCACACGTGCAACCGCCTTGGCGGTCGGCGGAAACAATCACCACCGGCACGGAGACCAGCGGACGATCATCGACGGCACACAACATGAAAGTCTGCGTGCCGCCTCCACTTCCACCGGTCACGGCGATGCGGGCGGGATCAACGTCGGGAAGACTCGTCAAGAAGTCGAGCGCTCGAATGGAATTCCACGTGTGCAGGCCGAGTTGATTGTTCAAGTTCAGCAGCGCGGACGCACTGTAGAATCCGTGTTCGGGCGGCACATTGAATTTCAAACGCGATCGAGAGAAGCGATGGGCCACATCGACGGAGATCTGTTGATTGTCCGCGTATCCGATCATGTCGTGATGAAACACCACGCAACCCATTCTGGCGAGTTGCACGCATCGCGATTGCATGAAACTCCGCCCGCCGTCTTCGAAGCGTTCGGCTCCCGCCGCGATCTTCTGCTTGACGGCGTCGAGCCCCTCGTCTTGGAACCGACCGCCGGGAAAGTGACCATGCGGGCTGAGCACCGCGGCTCGACGTCCCGGTTTGTCCTTGGGGCGATAGAGACTGCCCGTCACGAAGAATCCCGGCAAACTTTCGAAGTAGACCTTCTCGATCGTGTAGTCACCCAAATCGAGCCGTCCGTGTACGACCGCGTTCAGCGGAGTTCGCTCCGGCAGGGGCCAAAGTCCCATCGTCACCAGCATCACTCGTCGAACATGCTTCGCTCGAGCGGTTGCATCATTGATGGACGCGGCAGGTCGCAGCAGAAAATCACCGTGTTCCCCCTTCAGTAGACCCAGTCGCGTGTCCCTCGGTCTTTCGCCCGGTGACAGCACTCGCGGTCGCCGATCCGATTGTTCGTCGGCTGGCTTCGCGGTTCGATTGAGGAACACGAACGTGCCCAGTTTCGAAGCTGTGAGCACATCCGGGCGGCGGTCTCCATTGACGTCTTTGACCGTGATTTGCACACCGACGCCCGAACGCGCGTCGATGCGGTGCGGGACATAGCGAACGTCGCCCTTTTTCGGGCGAGTCAACTGAGACCAGTACAAGACCGGATCGGCATTCGGTTCGACATCGCCCTGGGGACCGTGAGCCCACATCCGCTTGCCGCACACGATGTCCTGCAAACCGTCTCCGTCGATGTCCGCCAGTTCGAGCGCATGCGGTTGCGAGAACGCGACGCCGAACCGGCCCTCTTCCGTACGGTCTCCCATGATCCGATGCTCGCGAAATTGGATCGAACCGTCGCTCTTGGCCATGTGTTCGAACCACGCCAGCCCCCAGCCGTGACCGTCCAATGCCGAAATCACGTCCTGATCGCCGTCACCGTCGACGTCGTACGCAAACATTTGCGCGCCGCCTTTGCCCGTCGAGAACTTGCCACGATGGAACTGCCATTGTGCATTGGTTGGCTGTTTGGTGGTGGTTGGTTTGGTTGCCGCCGGATGCTCGTACCAACCGTCGTTGATGATCAGGTCCAATCGGCCGTCGCCGTTCACATCGCCGACTCCTTCGCCGTGATAGAACTGCGGCCAATCCTCGTTCTTGCCGATGGCGACAAACTTCCACGGTTTGCGTGGTTGGTTGGGGATCGGTTCGATCCAGCCCCAGCAGCCGTCCCAATGACAGATGACCTGCCGCGACTGATCGCCGCGGAGATTGACGAGCGCCGGCGATTCGCCGCGAACGCGTTCGAAGGCGAAGTGCTTTTCCCACAGACGTTCTTTGTCGCCGGGATTCTCGTACCAATACGCCGCATGCTTGTGGACTCGTCCGAGTACCAGAATGTCCGGCCGACCGTCGCCGCTGAAGTCATGGACGAAGCTAAACATGCTGTTACTCGGCGAAGGCTCGAGTGGCAGCGGCACTGGTGGGTAGAACGCATGGCTTTTGCGAAAGTCCGGACCGGCGTACCAAAAAGGCCCGGCCACGACATCGACATGCCCGTCGCCGTCGATATCGGCCGCGTCCACGCCGTCGCAGTAATACCGATCCGTCAGCCGAAGTTTTTCGAACGACACGTCCGGAGGTTCGGCACCGACAAGACGCGTCGGAAGAATGACCAGAGCCAGCAAACACGGCAGCGGGTTGATCTTCATGAGGTGC
>JAQBZS010001013.1 GCA_027622115.1 Planctomycetota bacterium
GGGCCGGTGCCCGCTGCGCTCGAAAACTCGCTTGTTTCAAGCTCGACTCTCGCTTGTTTAAGGCCTAGTACCGCCCCCGATGGGCTCGACAACATGACCTGAAATTTCTCGACGTTTTCATTGATCGAGTCGTCCAAAACGTTGACCGAGATCTGCTGCGTTGTCGTGCCGGCCGGAAACGTCAACGTGCCGCTCTTAGCTTGAAAATCGACGCTGGACGTGGCCGTTTGGCCGAATGTCGCATAATTCATCGTGACCGACTGCGCGGATGCGTGCGACAGACTCACCGTGAATACGGCTGGGACTGTTACACTGTTGCCTTCCGAAACGATCACGTACGAGATGCTCGCGACCGGTAAGTTGGCGGGCGAGTCATCGTTGTTGATGTAGCCGTCGCCGTAGCTGTCGCCGATGGTGGCGTTGGTGGCGTTCGACAGGTCAACGAAAAACTCTTCCGTGGCTTCGTTGACGGTGTCGCCGAAGACATTCACTGCGAACGTCTGCGACGTTGAACCTGCGGGAAACGTCAAGGTGCCGCTCGCAGGTTGATAATCAACGCCGGACGTCGCGGTGCCGTCGAGTGCCGTCGCGTAGTCCACCGTGACGATGCTTGTCGAAGCGGCTGTCAAGCTGACCGTGAACAGCATTTACGACGATCCGCTGTTGCCTTCTTGGGCGGTCACGTTGTCGATCAGAATTTGCGGCCCAAGAGACGCGGCCAACAACGCTCGCGATTCCAATTGTTCCGCGGGAGCCGTCCATTGTGACGGCGGATTGCATCGTCGGGATTCGCGACGGGCACCGCGCCGGTGGCGACTTTGGCGGCGCGAAATCGAGTTCGTGAGACCGGCGAAAAGCGAACGCAAGTGGAACCGTATCATGAACGAACAACCTATCGATGGCGCAAGGATGTGCTGGGTGATGGCTTCGGGATGCACGTCGAATGCCAATCAATTTGCGACTTGCGCGTTTTCAGTTGCGGTCTGATCCGCGGTCGCAATCGGACACCAACGCCTGTGGATTCCCGCGACGCAGTCCTTTTCCGACGTGGCAAAACGGCAACATCTCACCCATGAACGAGGCCGTTCGGAAACGCAACCACAAGTCAACAGCCTCCTCCGCATGGCAACGAAGTCAGGATCCACCGCAAGCGCTGACGGTGATGACCGTACATATTCGCTGGATCCGTTGGCGCCATCCCGTGAGAACCCCGGCACACACCCTGCCGCTGTTGTGCAAAACTTTGCGTATTGACCCGTTTTCGGCCTGATCGCAGACTCCCACCGCTTTGAATGCGGCTCACAACGTGTTCTCTATGTGAGTCGACCCCATGTCCAACACGGATGCGCGTGATGTTCAAAAAAGTGTGCTTCCTCGCCCAATTGGCGATTGTCTGTCTGTTGCCGGTCTCCGGCTTCGCTCAGGAATTCCGCGAAACCGATCGAGAAAATCGCGAATTGCGATCCCGCATTGACCGCCTGGAGTCCGTGGTCGAGCGGTTACGATAGAACCACACGGGTTCCGCGATGGAAACATCCACCGCTGAGAATCCGGTGCCTCCGGTCCCGCCGGTGGAACAGGCGTCGTTCGAGATGTCTCATCTAGGCGCGGCGCTGAATTCGAACCCGGCACCGTTTCCGACCGTCCGTATCACGGGCTTCTTTCAGGCCGACGCCGGCTGGGTTGGACAAAGCGATCGAAATCAAGCGGCCGTTGGCGACGCCCAGGACGGAGCGGACTTTCGTCGTGCTCGACTCGCCGCGATGGGGAATGTCGCGGAAAACGTGGCCTGTAACCTCGAAATGGATTTCGGCTTCCTGGGCCGACCGAGCTTCATGGACGTGTGGGGCGAGGTCCGCGAACTCGACGTTCTGCAAAATGTCCGTTTCGGGCAATACCGCAACCCATTCGGGATGGACGGGCTCACCAGTGTCAAAGAACTAACCTTCCTCGAACGCAGCCTGCCGTTCGCCTTTCTTCCATTTCGGCAGATCGGCGTGATGGCTCACGGGGTCTCGGATGCCCAAGACATGACCTGGGCGATCTCAGGCTTTCGTTTTCCCACGGACACTTTCGGAGGCAACGTGGGTGACAACGGCGGCTACGGCATGGCCACTCGACTGACAAGTTTGTTGATCGACCATGGCGACGACGTGCTGCATGTTGGTGGAGCGTACAGCGTCATCGACCCGGCCAATGACCGGGTTCAATATCGCAATCAGCCCGAATTCTTTGTCGCGGAGACGGGCGGTGCCGGCATTCGTGCCGGTCGGAGTCCCTGCAGCGATTCCGTTCTTCGTGGACTCTGGTCCGATCGCCACCGATGTGGTGAATCTCTTCGCGGGCGAACTGGCCGCCACATCCGGTTCATGGCACGCTCAGGGCGAACTGATTTACGCGATGGTCAACCGTCCGGTGGGTCAGTCGGTCACTTTCTCGGGAGCCTCCGTGCAGTCGGGATTGATTTTGACCGGCGAACATCGACCGTACGATCGAAAGAGCGGGGTGCTGGGTCGCATCGTGCCGCGCGAGGATTTTGGTCTGAGCAGTGGATACGGAGCGTGGGAAATTGCGGCACGTTGGTCGTATCTCGATCTCAATGACGGCGACATCAGCGGCGGGCAGTTGCACGACGTGACGGCCGGCCTGAATTGGTACTTGAATCGCTACACGAAGCTGCAACTCAACTACATCCGCGCGTTTCTCAAGACGCCCGGATTGGGCAACAGCAACGCCGACATTGTCGCGCTGAGGGCTCAGGTCGATTTTTGAGGGGATTCCGCCCATTCTTGGGCAACTCTTGGGCAACAAGCTTGGGTTATTGCGCGAACAACCAAATGGATCGTCCCATCAGAATCAGCGCGATCAAGATCAAGGCTGGACCCAGCCACCGCGACGCCTTGCGAATCCCGAGAGTCTGTTGATTGATACGTGGATCTTGCGGGTCCGGGTTCTTCGGCAGCGTCCAACCCCAATACGTGAAGTACACGCCGCACACCAATGAAATGGTGCGGCTGATCATGTCCGATGTGAGTTGAGCGGCGGTTAATGCCAAGATCTCGTACATCGTTGACTTCAATGTGAAGAATGGAGCGACACAACTTCCGACCGATCCATGTAGAAGCTCTCTGAAAAAGGGGTCTGACCCTTTGGAGGCCTCGCTAAACCCCGGCAAAAACTGAGGCCGGAGAGGGTC
>JAQBZS010000013.1 GCA_027622115.1 Planctomycetota bacterium
AAAACACCAACACAACGGGCTTCCCACGGCAAAATTTCAGGGAGATCACTTTCCCGTTTCGATCCGGCAGGGCAAATGCCGGTGCCAGCAATGGTTCCCACGCCGCAGCAATTTCGATCGAGTTTTGGCCTCGATTCTTACCGGGACGATCGAAGTCGGTGACGACTTCGGTCCGAGTCCTTTCGTCACACTTCGCCAGTTCATCGACATATGTCCGAGCGCGATACTTGAGATTCTGTAGCGCTGGGTCGCTGCCGTGCGAAATCGCTAATTCCCCGACCAATGTGCGCAATTCCTGGAGTTGGTTCGCCAAGCCCTTCGTGTTGTTTCGGGCGAAATATCCGAGACCTTGCGCGTGCGTCCGGCGAATTTGAATGTCGGGATCCGCAGACTCAAAATAGACCGACGGCGCGAGAGTCATCAGATCATCCCACATCTGGAATTCGACCAGCACATCCAACAACAGCCGCTGTCCAGTTGCGGTGGGGCTGACCTGCTCTTTGCGTGGCTGCGGGCGAGGTCCGTGGGTGGATGTCGCCGCAACGGCGGGATCGACGATGGGCGTGCAAATGGGAAGTTCGATCAATTGTTTGGCCAACGCAATCGCCTCGAATGGCCGCCGATTGCGAGCTAGGTGCGTGATGAACTGCTCCATGTTTTCGATGTAGCCATCAATTTCCCCCGGACAAAGCCGCTGCTCGCGCATTCGTTGTTGAGTGGCGGCTGCGGATGCTTCAAAGCACTTGAAGGCGGATTCATCGTTGGACAGCCGCATGAACAATCTGCCGGCCGCAGTTTGCACAAGTGGCGCCGATGGCATCAATCGCTGTGCCTGTTGGGCCGAAACCGCCGCGCGCTGCGGGTAGTCCGGCTCCCAAAGCAGAATGCGATAATAATGCATGGGGTGATCCGGTCGAACTCGCAGCACTTCACTGATCAACGCATCGGCACCGGCAGTGTACGGAATTGGAATTCCCACGCGGCGGTTGTCCAGAAATTGACGAACAAGAAACGCCTTGGCCTCCAAGTCGTCGGGATGCTCGGTCGCGATGCGGTCGAGCGATTTGGTGAAGTACACCCGGCGATCGGCTTCTACGGTGCCTTTGTTCAAGTAGTCGACCATCGCCGAGATCCAACGGCGTTCGCGACGCGACACGGACTCTTGAAGTTTCGCTGCCTTTTCTGCGTAGGAAGCGGCCAACGACTGATTCTCGGTGTTGGCCAGCGCCAAACCCCACCACGCCATCGCGCATTCCGGTTCGATCCACGCGGCCTGCGAAAACGACCGTTCGGCCTGCCGCACATCGCCACCATGCACCAAGGCAATGCCCTGATCGAAATACAGTTGAGTCAACTTCCGACTGCATGTGATTGGGAATTGGACCCGACCGATACCTTTCACAAGTCGAGGCAACTCGCGAGTCACTTTGTTGTCAATTGGCTCGCCTGCCTTGGCAATCGCAGCCGTGCCTGCGGTGAACGCGAAACAGAAAGCAAGCACAATCCAGACTTGAGAGACTCCGCCCAGCGGCCGAGCAGTCTGCGACACATCACATTCACAAACGCCGCCCAACATTTCCGTCACGCTCACAGTCAACCTCGATTCATTCAGACTACCCTCAGTGTCGCACAATCCAGTCGCCTAGCGTCAGAATTGCAGAGTTCAGACCAACTTTCAACCAATCTGTAGCACGCTCCCGAAATTCCTAGAGACTATTTGAAAAAACGGGACAGGCACCCACATGTTGAATTCCGGAATGAACTGGCACACCATGCAGAGAGTCTCTAGTCGGAAAGCGCCACACTTGGGTTCGCTCGTTTAACCGCACGCCGTAGGCACGCGCGTCTGAGAAGTGAAAACGCGTCAAATCAGTTCTTGGTAGCTTCGACCGAGAGATGTCCACGAACGCGCGTGCCTACTACGGCGTGCGGTTAAACGACGCCGTAAGGCCTCGGGCACAGTTCGGTGCCCGGACGCTTACGCGTCACGGCTCAGGGTTGCGGTCGAGCCGCGTCGTTAAACCACACCCTGTAGGCACGCGCGTTTGAGGAGTGAAAACGCGTCAATTCAGTCTTGGTAGATTCGACCGGGAGATGTCCACGAACGCGCGTGCCTACGGCGTGCGGTTAAACGACGCCGCTGCGCTGCAAATTCCCCCCGCCGACCCTTCACGGAACCGTGAGCGCGGGTGTCTGCGTATGCCCACCCGGAATCGGAATCGCTTTGAGCGATCGCGTGAGGTAGCCGGACATTTCTTCGGCACTGATCCGTCGGTCGTCGCCATTGGCCTCCGCTTTCCCAGAGAATCCCTCGGCCAAGTAATGCGCGAAGACTCCATTGCGATTCGTCCTCAGCATCAAGCCGCGTTCGCCTGCACTGCAACTGGCGACCACCTTGACCGTCTTGAGACGTGACTTGACCGTGTCCACCATCTCCTGCGTCGAAGGTTGCTTGAGCAAGTCCTTTCCAGACCCGGAATGACACAGGTCGAGAATCAGAATCTTGTCCTCGGCCACGCACTTTTCCATGGCGTCGATCAGCCAGGCCAGCGGAATCCCCGTGCCCTTCATATTGTCAAAATCGAAGTCGGCCCCGGCGATATACACGTCTCCATTGGGGTCGACATAGCCGTGACTGACGACATAAATCAGCACCTGTTCCGGCTTGCTGGCGTGCGTCAAGTATTCCGCGATATCCGTTTGCGTCGGTTTGGCCTTGTGATCTTCCAGATGCAGGATTCGATTCGGCTGAAAGAAATACCGCTTCACCAGCGTGTCTCGCACCAACTGGCCGTCCGCATTGGCGGACTTGAGCTTCGACAGAAATCGGCTCGGGAATTCCTGATTGGCGATGACCACCGCCCAACGATCCGTATCCACCGGCCGTCGCGTCACGTCGACTCGACTGGCTTTGCCGCCGTTGCCCGACGGTTGAAACGACACGGTGACGTGATCACCTTTGCGCACGTCGCTGATTGCGCCGGACTCTTGCACGATGGTGGCGACGGCGGTGGACGTGTCGAATTGCAGCAGCTTGCCCGTTTGGTGTTCGCGAATCTGCATGCTCGTCGTGCCGTTCACGCCTTGCACGATTCCGACCGATTGCTGCTTGTCGCGAGTGACCACGATTTTCTCCGCGCCGGCTCCCGAGAAATACTCGACCTGCACGCGGTCGTTGACCTTGATGTCGACCAAGTCCATGAACCGCTCGGCACTACCGACCTCGACAATCTTCACCGAACAATCCTTCGACAATGGCAGGCTGCGTGCGTTGACGTTCTGGCCCATGGTCGTGCTGAAACTGATCGTCCGCTGCTCCGGGTCGACCGCCGTCACGTAACCGATGCCCGTGATCAGCCGTTTGATCGTCATCTCGTGGACCAGTCGCCCCGCCTTGCGACCGGCTTCTGGCAAGTGATACACGTCGATTTTGTCGCCCGCCGCGGCCTTCACCAGCCGCGACGGTTTTTCGTTGATGACGATCGTAGCGCGATCGGGAACTCGCAACGGAAGATCTTCGCGGGCGCCGTCCAGCATTGTCACAACCAACGTGCGAGCCGAACTGTCGATCTCGCGAATCTGCCCGCGAGTCAATACGGGTCGCGCGACGATGAAGGTGACACGTCGAGTCCCATCGTCGAGGACGTCGATGTCGCCTTCGATCCGGTCGCCCTTTGCCAATTGCCGCATCAGCAGCTTCTTGTCTTCAATCCCCGCCGCCGCGAAGCCCTTGAGTTCGATGCGCGGTTTCGGTCCCAGCGAGATTTCCTCGGGAAAGCCTTCGTCGTCCTCGATCACGATCTTGTTTTCATCGAGCAACACTTCGGTGATCGTCCCAAACTTCAACTCGGGTTCGTCGGACTTGGAATCGCCGCTGGGGAGGAACAACATAACCATTGACAGAATCAAGGATGCGGCAAACGCACCTCCCAATAGGATCAACCGCTTCTTGCGAGCCGCTTCATCGGTAGCGGGTTCATCCTCGTCGTCCGAATCGATCGCGCCTTCCTTGACGACTCGCAAGTCCACGTTCAGCACGGCGAGCGCTTCGTCGGCCGTTTTGAATCGCTTGGCTTGATCCTTTTCGCACAGCCGCTGCACCACGGTTCCCAGATCGTCCGGGACTCCTTCGAGCACTCGCTTGATGTCAGGCAATCGTCGATCCGGTGCGGCATGCCACATCATCCACGCGACTTGTTTGTTCCGACCGAATGCCGACAGCCCAGGAAACAGCGATTCAAAATTCTCGCCGCACATCAGGTCGTAAGCCGAGAAGCCGAGCGAATAAAGGTCGCTGCACGGTCCGATTTCACCGAACTCTTCGGCGACGACTTCGGGAGCCATGTATTTCGTCGTGCCTTTAAGCAGGCTGCCGTCTTCATCGCTGGCTCGGCGAGCCAAGCCGAAATCGCCTATCTTCACGCGGCGGCGGGAGTCGATCATGAAGTTGCTGGGCTTGAGATCGCCGTGAATCACGCCGCGAGCATGCAGGTATTTGAGGGCTCGCAAGCAATGGGCCACCGTGGTCTTCAGCGACCGCAAATCCATCGGCCGGCCTTCCAAGCGGTCCGCGAGATTGGTCTGCATCAACTCCATGATCAGCCAGCCGCGTTCGCGATGGATGTCGTAGATGGTCACGATGTTGGGATGTTGCAACGAGGCCAGCAGTTGAGCTTCGTCCCAATAGCGGTTCAGTTGTTCGGGTTCGTCGAGGTATTGATCGTGGATGACCTTGACGGCCACTTCGCGCCCGAGTTCGTTGTCGCGCGCACGGTAGACCGTGGCGAATGTGCCTTTGCCGATTTTCTCGAGGAACTCGTAACGTGATTCAAGATCCACTTGGTTGGTCCTCCGGAGGGTGACGCAGCCTGATACTGGTGTATTGATGTCGTGGGTTGTTTGGTGATTTCGGTCAGATGGGGATCACTAAAAATACGGACTGATTCGATCAACCGCTACGCGCGGGCTCCGGATCGTCCAGGAAACTCGGAATGACGCCGAATACACTGCCGCAATCCCATGCCTGCATCACGAAGTTGGGAAGTTGTTGCTAACGATCTCTTGTGTCGTGCGTCCATCCGTTGTTGCAATGAAGGGTTCTCGGTACGCGCGGACTCGCCTGGTTTTTTGCTTTGGGAGTGCTCACCATGTTTCGTCGATTGCTCGTGACCGTTTGCGGTTTGGGATTGTTTGCCGGCGGAGTTTCGGCTGAAGAAATCCCGTATGTCGAGGATTTTGCACTCGCGAAAAACCGGGCCGAAGCCCTCAAACAGCTCATCCCAGGGACCCAGGATTTCTATTACTACCACTGCCTGCATTATCAACACACCCAGCAATTCGACAAAGCCGAAGCAATCCTGGCGGCATGGATCAAACGGTACAACTACACCGCCCAAGTCCACGAGATGCTCAATCGGCAAGTCCTGTTGCAGTACGACAAGAACCCAGCGCGAGCACTCCAACGCATTCGCGAACGGCTGAATCTGTCGTTCAATCACCAGCGAGAGATCATCGGCAAGAAGCCGAATTTGCCAACCGCGTTGGACCCGAAGCGGATCAGCCGCGAATCACTGACCTCGCTGGCGCTGTCCCGATATCGCAACTTGCAGGGCTTCGAAGATGCCGCGTTGGATTGGTTGGTGAGCACCGATCTGAACACCGAACGACGACGGCACTTATTGCAACGACTGCGACGCCCCGACCACGACGGATTGCCGGAACTGATCGTCGCAGACCTCAACGAAAAGACGAGCACCGGATTTGGTCGACTTCCCATTCACCAACTCTTGCTGCCCGGACAACTTGAAGCACTGCTGAATATGCGACCGCAACTGCTGAATGACTCGGCCTTCGTCGCGGCTCGGTTGGCCAAGCTGCATCCCCCAACGCACGTCGATTGGCAACACGATCGCAAAGCCGAATCCGCGTATCTAGATGCCTTGTGGAACGTGGTCTCCAAACTGGGGCCGGTTCACAATTCGCTCAAAACAAACGTGCTTTATCGGCGGCTGGTCTTCGATCGCGCGGGCGGTGTGTACGACAAGAATCGATTCCTGGCGTACATCAAGCTGCCGCGGCGAGTGGCCTACATCAATCCGAAATTCATCGCGATTCCGGAAAACAGCCGCTACGCCGCCAGTCTGGCGGCCGATTTTCGCCAACAGACCTTGCTGCCGGTGATCGGCAACGACGAACCGCTCGTACGCAGCTACTTGGAACACTTCTTCCTCAAGGAAAATCTTTACACTGAATACGCGCCGTACCTGCTCGACACGTACCTCAAGCACGTCTTGGCCGAAACGAAAATCGTGAATGGCTTGGGTGATCCCGAGCAATGGTCGGCCCTGCTTTCGCCGGCACAGTTCAAATCGCTCAAGGATCGCATCGATCTGAGATTCGCCTACACGAATCCGCGAGTGTTTGGGCCGGGCGATGCCGTCAGCGTGGACCTCGCCGTGAAAAACGTGGAGTCGCTGATCGTCAAGGTGTTCGAAATCAACGCTCGCAACTACTACCGCGATCACTTGAGCGATGTCGACACGGACATCAACTTGGACGGCTTAGTCGCGAACGAAGAACGCACCGTGGCGTACGCCGAACCGCCGCTGCGTCGAGTCGCTCGGCATTTCGATTTCCCGAAGATCACCAAGCCCGGCGTGTACGTGATCGACTTCATCGGCAACGGCAAGAGCAGCCGAGTGCTGGTTCGCAAAGGCAAGTTGCGACATCTGGTGCGGACAAGCATCGCCGGCCACGTCTTCACCGTGATGGACGGCGACAACAAGCACCTGAAGGACGCCACTGTGTGGCTGGCGGGTCACGAGTACAAGCCGGATGCCGAAGGGCGGATTACCGTGCCGTTTTCCACCAGCCCCGGCCGGCAGCCGATCATTCTCAGTCACGGCGAATTCGCGTCGCTCGATCATTTCCTGCACCAAGCCGAGGTCTATCAGCTCATCGCGGGTGTTTATGTCGACCGCGAATCGTTGTTGAATCGCAAGACGGCCAAGGTTCTGGTCCGACCGTCATTGTCCGTCAACGGCACTCCGGTCACGCTGGGAGTCTTGGAAGACGTGAGTCTGTCGCTCCGCTCGATCGACCGAGACGGCACCGTCAGCACCAAGGAAATCAAGGACTTCAAGCTGTTCGAGGACCGCGAGTCCGTTTACGAATTCCAGGTGCCGCCCCGGTTGCATCAATTACAAGTCGGCCTGCAGGCTCGCGTACCGAATATCAGTGGCAACCGCAAAGACGTCCTGCTGGATGCACAGTCCGTCAAGTTGAACGACATCAACCGCAGCCAGGGCATCGAAGACCTGTTCTTGTCGGTCAGCAAAGGCAGCTATTCCGTGGACTTGCTCGGGCTCACGGGCGAACCGCTGGTCGATCGACCCGTCTCGCTGAAACTGAAGCACCGCGAATTCACCAACATCGTGGACGTGCAACTCAAGACGAACGACTTCGGTCGAGTCTCACTTGGCACGCTCGATGGCATTGACTGGATTGAAGCCCGATCGCCGCTGGGGGCCTTGCATCGCTGGACATTACCCAAGGATCGGCACTCGTATCATCAAGTCGTGCATGCCAAGACCGGCGATGTCATTCAGATTCCGTTGATGGTTGACGCTCAAAAAGTGGATGCCGCAGACGTGTCGTTGCTGGAACGTCGCGGCAATACGTACGTGGCGAATCGGCTGAACACGGTCGGCGTGAAGGACGGGCTGCTGCAATTGAAGGGGCTGGCGGCAGGCGAATACGAATTGCTGTTGAAGCAGTCCAACACCGTCGTGCGGTTGCGAGTCGGCGACGGCGAATTGCGTGACGGGTATCTACTCGGCCGCAGCCAACATCTCGAAATTCGCGACGCATCGCCGCTGCAAATCGCGTCCGTCGCTGCGGGCGAGAAGTCCGTGGACGTCAAACTCGTCAACGCATCGAAATTCACGCGAGTCCATGTGCTGGCGACTCGCTACATGCCCGCGTATTCGGTTTACGCCACGATGGCACGAGTCAGGGATCCCGAACCCTACCTGTTGACCACGCCGACAGTGGAATCGCGATATTTGTCCGGTCGCAAAATCGGCGACGAATTTCGTTACATCATCGATCGCAAGTACGCCAAGAAGTACCCAGGCAACACGCTGAAACGACCGAGTTTGATTCTCAATCCGTGGGCCGTGCGGTCCACGTCAACCGGCACACAAGTCGCGGCGACGGGAGACGATTTCAAGGCGTCCGGTGCTGAGCGAGGCGGTTCGAGTTCGGGCGGCGGTCTCGGCAAGCGCAACGCAGGCTCGCTGGCGGACCTCAGCAACCTCGATTTCCTGCAGCACGCGTCTTCGGTGTTACTCAATCTGACCCCGGACAAGAACGGCGATGTCAGCGTTCCGCTGGAACAGATTGGTGACCATCAACACATTCACGTCGTGGCCATCGATCCACAGCAGACGGCGTATCGCGTGGTCTCGCGCGACGAGCAGCAAACGCGTTTTGAAGACTTGCGGCTCGCGAATGGACTCGACGCCAAGAAACACTTCACTCAGCAAAAGCGGATCAGCGTCGTCGCCGCGAAAGGCAAATTCGTGTTGGACGACATTACGTCGTCGCGTTTTGAAGCGTACGACAGCTTGGCCAAGGTCTATTCGCTGTACGCCACTTTGAGCGGCGATGCCAAGCTGATCGAGTTCGGATTTGTTCTGAATTGGCCGAACCTGAAGCCGGAAGAAAAGCTGGCCAAGTATTCGCAATATGCGTCGCACGAGTTGAATTACTTTCTGGCTCGGAAGGATCCGAAGTTCTTCCAGGAGGTGATCCAGCCGTATCTCAAGAACAAGCAACACAAGACGTTTCTCGATCACTGGTTGCTCGGCGACGACGTTTCGCGTTTCCAGCGACCGTGGGAGTACGAGCAACTCAATACGGTGGAGCGGATTCTGCTCGGGCAGCGACTCAAGGGAGAAGCGACACACACCAGTCGCTTGATCTCGGACCACGTCGTGATGCTGCCGCCGAATCTTGAACGCTTCCAACATCTCTACGACACGGCACTCGGCAGCAGTGCTTTGGACACTGACGACGCGCTCGGTCTCGGGGAAGCGACGCACAGGGCACTGAAGGCTGCGAAACCCAATGCGGCCCTGCAACGCGGATTCGGCATGGGCGGCGGCATGATGGGTGGCGGTGGCATGGATGGTCGTGCAGAAGCCATGCCGGGGTTTGCCGGAGCCGGCCCTGGTGGCTTTCCCGGTCGGATGGCGAAAGACGCTCCCGCGCCGCCGTCGGGTGCCGCGGCCCCGAGTGCTGGGGCACCCCGTCCGAGTTCCAAAAGGGAATCCGAGTCGCTTGCCGAACGACAAGAATCGTACGCGAAGAAGCGACTCGCCGCGCCGGGAGAAGACGCCGCCGGAAAACCGCAAGATTACTTCGAACGAGACAAACTGCGCCGTGAATCCGCGAGACGACTTTACGAAAAGCTCGACAAGACCCAGGAATGGGCGGAGAACAACTACTTCAAAGTGCCGCTGTCCCAGCAAAACGCAGACCTCGTCAAGATCAACACTTTCTGGAACGACTATGCCGCCGCGAATCCCAAGCAGCCGTTCTTCTCGACGAATCTCGCCGAGGCCGCCGGCAATTTGACCGAGATGATGTTTGCGCTGTCGGTGCTGGACCTGCCGTTCAAATCCGGCGAGCACAAGTCGCAGTTCAACAAGTCCAAGATGGAACTCGCGGCCGGCAGCCCGATGATCATCTTCCATCAAGAAATTCGCGAAGCCAACGCCGCCGAGGACGCAGCCCCGATTCTCGTCAGCCAGAACTTCTTCAAACACGGCGACCGCACCCGCATCGTGAACGGTCAACAGGTCGACAAATACGTCAGCGACGAATTTCTGATTCACGCCGTTTACGGGTGCCAAGTCGTCGTGACGAATCCGTCGTCAGCTCGGCAAAAGCTCAACGTATTGGTGCAGATTCCGCTCGGAGCCGTACCCGTGTTGAACGCGAAATACACGCGGAGCGTGCCACTGGACTTGCAGCCGTATCACACGCAAACGATCGAGTATCACTTCTATTTCCCGGCCACCGGAAACTTTCCGCACTACCCGGTTCAAGTGGCGGCCGACGAAAAGCTGATCGCGCACGCCTCCGCCAAGACGCTCAAGGTGGTCGAAACGCCGAGCAAGATCGATCGCGGCTCGTGGGACTTCGTGTCGCAACAGGGTTCCGACGAGGAAGTGCTGACCTATCTTCGCAAACAGAATCTGTTGCCCATCAAGCTGGACCGCATCGCCTTCCGCTTGAAAGACGGCAAGTTCTTCAAGCAGGTGATCGACGTGTTGGATCGACGACACGCCTACGACAACACGCTGTGGTCCTACGGCGTGAATCACAACGATCTGGCGACCACTCGGCAGTTCCTCAAACACGCGAACGGATTCATCGCACAGTGCGGCGAGTATCTCGAAAGCCCGCTGTTGACGATCGATCCCGTCGAACGTCGCTCGTACGAACATCTGGATTACAGCCCGATCGTCAACGCGCGCGCCCACCGGTTGGGCGGGCGACGTCAGATTCTGAACGACCGCATGTTCCAGCAATACAGCCGACTGCTCCGCATCCTCAGCTATCGCAGCCAATTGGACGCCGAAGACCGCATGGCCGTGACGTATTACATGCTGTTGCAGGATCGTGTCGATGAAGCACTCGACATGTTCGGCCAAGTCAAGTCGCAAGAGTTGGCGACACAACTGCAACACGACTACTTCGCGGCGTATTTTGACCTGTATTCAGACGATCCCAAGCGGGCACGGACGATCGTCGACAAGTACGCGGACTTTCCGGTGACGCGTTGGCGCAAGGCATTCGCCGATGTCGCGGCGCAGTTGACGGAGATCGCACCGGTTCGTGTTGCAGCCAATCCCGCGGGCGGCGTGCAGATCGCATCGACCAGTCCGAGGGATGCGGTTACCGCAGCGAAGCATGATGAATTAAAAGTCCCCGCGTTGACCGACGTCCAATTGACGTTTGTGCCTCCGGGAAGCATTGGTCGAGCGATCGATCCGCCAGCGCCACCGACGGCTGACGGCAAGTTGGTCGACCGCAACGACACCCAAGAACAGTTGGCAAACACCGAACCCAACTTCGACTTCAAAGTCGAATCGAAGAAG
Organism: Planctomycetota bacterium; assembly: GCA_027622115.1. Classification (GTDB taxonomy): domain Bacteria; phylum Planctomycetota; class Planctomycetia; order Planctomycetales; family Planctomycetaceae; genus JAQBZS01. Next base: position 11,169 of record JAQBZS010000013.1, read on the forward strand.
GTGGGAATCGACTATCAAAACTTGAAGAGCGTCAGCGTGAACTACTACGAAATGGACATCGAACTGCTCTTCAGCCGCAATCCATTCGTGCAACAATTCTCCGGCGAGTTTTCGTACATCCGCCCAAATCTGACGGCGACGGTCAAGCTGCCGGAGGGCAAGAAGTCGTTGCAGTTCGATTTGCCCGCACAGTTTCACAGCAGCAATGTGCTGATTGAAATCACCGGAGCGGGCCAAACGAAAACGCAAACGTATTATTCGCACTCCTTGAACATCCAAGTGGTCGAGAACTACGGCCAAGTCCGCGTCACGCATCGTGAAACTCGAAAGCCGCTTTCGAAGACGTACGTCAAGGTCTACGCCCAGATGGGCGACGGTCAGGTGAAATTCTACAAGGACGGCTACACGGACCTTCGCGGTCGCTTTGATTACACGTCGTTGAACACCAACGAACTGGACTTCGTCCGCCGATTTTCAATCCTGATCCTCAGCGACGAACACGGAGCCATCATCCGAGAAGCGGCACCCCCGAAACGGTGACTTCTTCTGGGGTCAGGCTTACCCGTCAGGATCATCGATCAACTGTTGCAAGCGGGCTGCGAGTTCCGGGATCAGGAGATCTTTCGTGGTCGAGTCAATCAGGCCGATGGACAGCATGTCGAGCAAATGCACTTGGTCTTTTCGTCGAAACGAAGTGAGTTTCATGCGGACGACGGCATCGAGTGTCAGGACTCGAAACGGTCCAGCGGATTCTGTTTCGTCCACGTCGGCCGCAGGCAAGAGGTATTCTTCTCGAACCTTTTCACCGGCAAAGAGGACATGCACCGCATCGCGGAATTTCGCGCCGGGTCCATCGAGGAAAAAGTCGATTCCGCCAGCGTGGCGGTGAATGAAACCAGCCTGTTGCATGGCTGTGACCGCAGCGGGAAGGTCCGCTCGTCGCAGCAGAATGTCAACATCTTGAGTGAACCGCACCGCTGCCTGATCCACTCGGCCCACCCATTCGGCAACAGCGTTGCCTCCGATGACGGCATACGGAATCGACCCGGATTCGAGTGCATTCGCGGCGCGTTTCAATCGATCACGAACTTGTTCAACAGCCATGGCAACTCGTTCCCATCCCGTTAGTTGGATCGCGGTTGACATTCAATCTCCATTCTAGTGCCGGCGGCTCGTACTACAACTTTGCGATTTGTGGTTTTCGTGTGCGCATTTTTGAGTAGTGGATTTCGCCAGAAATCCCCGCTGGGAATTCTGGCGAATTCCACTACGACGATTTGGTTGACGGCCGCAGGCTGCGTCGTTTAACCGCACGCCGTAGGCACGCGCGTTTAAGGACCAGAGTTGACTTGGTCGCCTCAGCAACTCAGCCTGTCCTCAAACGCGAGTGCCAACGGCGTGCGGTCAAACAAACTCGAACCTAGCTTAGTTCAGAGAGCTTTGGAATTCTCGTCTTCAAATACGATCAATTGCATTCGGTCAATTCGATGCGATTAACACAACTAACACAACTTGCGGTCAATTGGAGAATACGATGGGTACGCCACACACCGTGAGTCCGCATGCGAAATGGCGCTTTCGCGCGGAGCGAAACGGTTTGATGCTGCGGCGGCGTCTCGGGCAAAAGTTAACTGGAGCGTTGATTCTCATCGCGATCACGCTGGGGCCGAAAGATGGTCCGAATGCGTTGTGCGTACAAATCCCATCGCCAGCCGAGCAAAGTAACTCGCGGTCACTGAAAAATGGCGAGCGTAAGAATGCAGGCCCGCAATCCAGCAGCCCGTCGAAAGTTGGGCTCACCGATTGGGGCAAATCCGTAAACGGTTTGAGTTCCCGCATCGTTCCGGTCTCGGGCGAAATGAGTGAGGACGACATCAAACTCGACTCGCCAATCGGACAATTCGACAGCTTCGAAGACTTGGCCTTTGCGGTGGAATTCAAGAACACGACGGACCAACCGATGAAACTCTTGGACACACGATATGGAAACAGCTTCGGCGCGTCATCCGGCAAAGCCAACTCGAACTGGATTGGACAGTATCTGTTTTCGCTCATGGTGTTCGATCAAGACGGTCGGCAACTGGTGTTTCCAAAGGTCGAGATCGTCGGTGGCCTTCATCCGGCGAGCAGCGCGTTGGTCTCGTCCGTTGCTGCGGGAAAGACGCACCGCTTCTTATTGCGACCGGGCAAGTGGCTGCGAGTTCTGTCGCCGAGATTGAAGCCCGGCCGTTATCGAGCGGCGGTGCGATATCACGGCCTGAGTCAACAGGTCGCCGAAAAACTCAACGAACGGAAAAAGGATGCCGCGGCGGCCTGGAGTGGTGAATTGATTTCGCCGCCCGCGAGTTTCGAGATCAAGCCGTCCCGGCAACCGCAACCGAAATCGACTTGGGGCGAACCGACAAGCGGCATTCGGACGGCCATCCAGCTTGTCCCCACCAAGCTCGTCTACAAATCCGGCGAAAAGCCGACCGTGGTGTTGCGAATCCAAAACGTCGCCAAGGAGTCGATCACGATTGCGTGCGGTCTGTGGTTGTCCGAATTGAAGCTCAACGCCGTTGCCGATGCACAAAAGGAACAGTCAATCAGCACCACGTTTTACTCAGGCTGGACACTCGTGGGACGCATCACGCTCACGCCCAAACAGATCGTAGAAATCGACGCCGGCAATATCGGCATCGCGACCAACAAGGAAGCATCCGACAAGTTCCAACACGTGACGAATCGAAAGTTGATTGCGCCACCGGGAACCTACGACATCCAATTCAAAGACCGCTTGAGCGGCTTCCTGCTCAAGGACGGCAAGGGCAAAGTTCTCGCACCGCTCGAAGGCGATTGGCAGGGCAATTTCGCAACCGGATTCCAACGCATCACGATCACCGAGTAGGCAACGGAGCCGTTTCCGCTTCACGAGTTGTAGCCGCCGTCGCCAGATGGTGGATGGTACTGCGCAACCATCGTCCGGCGACGGTGGCTACAACGCGCAGGAGCAACAATTTGCAGAGTTGCAGTTCGGCAGTGCGGGCGAAAGCACTCGCTTTCGGACTCAAAAGCGACGCGACTACAATCGGGCCGCCTTGTTAAATGCTTCTCTGATTGACCCTCCGAGGATTGTATGTCGTCGATTCCATCCGACGCGGAACAAGTGATCGAGTTCGATCCGGTGTTTCTGCACGCTCGCCGCGAAGCCATTGTCATCTTCCTCGCCTGGGCTGCGGCGCTGTTTTGGGCGGTGCCGTATTGCTACCTCACTGCGTACGGCATCGAAGGCGAAGTGCCGACGGTTTGGGGAATTCCCTCATGGTTGTTTTGGGGAATCGCCGTGCCGTGGGTCTTGGCCGATCTCTTCACCGTCTGGTTCTGCCTGTGTTACATGAAGAACGACGAACTCGGTCACGCGGACGACGAAGACGGGCATGGCGACCACGCCGTTTCAGCCGCTGACAAGGCAGAGGGGGTGGCATCGTGAGTCAATTTTCAAGCTCGATAGAATCGGTTTTGTCTTCGGCCACACTCGCCGCGAGCGGCGGTTCCAATGCGGCGTTGGTGGTATTCTTGGGCTACACGTTGGCGGTGTTTGGACTGGCGGCGTTGTCCAATCGGCTGATGGCGGGCAAGAACTTTCTCAGCGAATACTTCCTGGGCAGTCGTAGCCTCGGCGTTTGGGCGTTGGCGCTGACATTTGCCGCCACCAGTGCGTCCGGTGGGAGTTTCACGGGGTTTCCTTCGAAGATTTACACGCACGGCTGGATTCTCGGGCTGTGGATCGGCAGCTATGTCGTTGTGCCGATTTGTGCCATGGGCCTGTTGGGCAAGCGGATCAACCAAGTGGCCCGCCTCTCGGGCGCGATCACCGTTCCCGATGTGCTCCGCGATCGATTCGGCAGCGCCAAATTCGGGTTGATTGCCGTGTCGCTGATTGTGTTTTTCATGGCGTTCAATCTCGTCGCCCAGTTCAAGGCGGGCAGCGAGATTCTCGACACGTTGTTGGGCGGCGTGTGGGTTTACGACGCGTCCGTCAGTTGGGTCGCGGGAATCACGAACAATATCTCGGCGCTGCAAGACGTGGATCCGGCTTACTTGTTATGCCTGATGATGTTCGGCTTGGCGGTGGTGCTTTACACGACTTATGGCGGCTTTCACGCCGTGGTTTGGACCGACGTCATGCAGGGCGTCGTGATGGTGTTCGGAGTGATCATCATGCTGCCGATCGCCATCTGGGCGGTGGGCGGCATGGACACTGCGGCGAAGAAAATCGCCAACATGACGCCACCGAATCTGTGCCTAGTTCAAGTCGAACTCGAAAACCCCACGGCCGACAACATCGCATTCAGCAGCCCTTGGTTTTCGCTCAAGGGCGACGACGGGAAGGACCGGTTGTTCCGCATCAACAAGACGTTGGCAATCCCCGCCAAAACGTCGGTTGTTGAGCATGTGAAGGCGGTCGAAATCACGACGCCGGCGGAAATCGATGAGCAGATGCGTGATCCCGGTCAGCGACTGATGGATCCCGATGTCGTTGCCGACTTCAACACTCGCATGACAGAGTTCGTGGAATCACAGATCGCAGCCGCGGGAGATGAAACCACCAAGGCGGCGCTGCGATCGAAAGTGACAGCATTGCAACGGAACTCGACGGCGTTGATGACACCCGAATTGGGGCTGGTGAATTTCCGCGTGACGTTGGCGTTGGGTTATGCGTACGGTGCCGGAGAGAAAGGCGTTTACGCGAAGGGACCCGGGCCGTCGCCCACACGACTGCCGTCCAACCCAGGAACGCTGCGAATCGCGTCCTCCGAACCGGATGCCGAAATCCGAGTGCTCAATTCGGACGGCAAACGGATCGTGATCACCAAGGCCATCGCAGCCGGTGAAGACGTGTTCGTCGCGGTTGACGAAGGCGACTACAAGATCCGCGTGGTCAAAGACGGCTTCAGCGTCGCCGAGAAGAACGCGACCGTGACAGCCCGCGAGACTTCGAACGTCACGCTGGAGCTGTCCCCCGCAAGCGGAACCACTCACCAGGCCAAGTTCGACGATGAATCTATCCAGAAACCTTCATCCGGTTTCTTGCCGTTCGGCATCGCGATTTCGTTCTTCTTCATGTGGGCGATTTCCGGAGCCGGTCAACCGCACAGCATGGTTCGGTTGATGGCGTTCAAGGATTCGCTGACACTGAGTCGGTCGATGGTCACGGTGGCGTTTTACTTCTCGGCAATCTACTTCCCACTCGTGATCATCTTCTGCTTGGCTCGCGTGTTGTTGCCGGGCATGGAACTCGAATCCGACCGCATCATGCCGCAGATGGCGGTCACGTTGACACACATGGCCGGGCATCCGTGGCTGGCCGGTTTGCTGATCGCGGCTCCGTTCGCGGCCGTGATGTCGACGGTGGACAGTTTCCTGTTGCTGATTTCGTCGGCCTTGGTCCGCGACATCTACCAACGCAACATTGACCCCGACGTGAGCGAGAAGACCGTCAAACGGCTCAGTTTCTTATTCACGTTCCTCGTGGGAGCCGGGGCGGCGTTCGGGGCGATCAACCCCCCGCAATTCCTGCAAGACATCATCGTCTACACGGGCAGTGGTTTGGCGGCGGCGTTTCTGGGTCCGATGGTGTTCGCCCTGTTCTGGCCGCGAGCCAACGAGCAGGGTTGCATTGCGGGCATGTTGGCCGGTTTCGGAGCCCACTTGGGAATGTATGTCGCCGGCATCTTTACGAACGGTTCGTTCTTCAAGCCGCACCAATTCTTGAGCATGAATCCCATCATCATCGGGTTGCTGGTGTCGTTTTCCGCCTGCTACTTCGTGGCGAAGATCACGCCGCCTCCCGCAATGGACTTAGTCCGCAAGTACTTTGGGAAGCGAGCGTGACACGCATCTGCGACATCGGAAAGGATGTGTCTCGCGCGGCCAAGTTGCTTCGCGAGGGTGGTGTTGTCGCGTTCGGGACGGAGACCGTGTACGGCCTTGGAGCGAACGCGTTTGATCCGCGTGCCGTCGCGCGCGTGTTCGAAGTCAAACGCCGGCCGACGTTCGACCCGCTCATCGTACACGTCGCCGATCGAGAGCAGTTGGTCGATTTGGTCGCGTCGATCCCTTCGCAAGCCGAGTTGTTGATGGATCGATTCTGGCCGGGGCCGCTGACCGTAATTTTGCCGAAAACGGACCGCGTCCCGGATTTGGTGACGTCGGGGTTGGACACCGTTGCGGTGCGGATTCCCGGGCACGCTCAAGCCATTCAGTTGCTGCGCGAAGCAGGAGTTCCGGTTGCGGCGCCGAGTGCCAACCCGTTCGGGCTGATCAGTCCCACGTTGGCCGAACACGTCGCCAGCCAGCTTGGAACTTTGATCGACTACATTCTGGACGGCGGTCCATGTGACGTGGGCTTGGAATCCACGGTGGTCGCGGTCACCGAAAGCGAAACATCGGTGCTGCGACTTGGTGGAGTGCCGGTCGAGGAGATCGAAGCCGTGATCGGCTCGGTATCCATCGGACACACACCAGGGGCGGTCGAGGTGGAATCGACAACGGCGCGGAGAGCGCCGGGTATGCTTGCTCGTCATTACGCGCCGCAAACGCCGTTGCGAATCGTCCACGAAGCGGATCCGGCGACGTTTGACGGAAATTTCCGAGTCGGCTTACTGACGGCGTTTCCGACGCCACACGCGGATCGATTCGCCACCGTCGAAGTGCTGTCGCACGCCCGCGATCTCCGCGAATCCGCCGCCAATTTCTGCGCTGCCCTGCGGAGACTCGATGCGGCCGGTCTCGACGAAATCGCGGCGTTTCGCTTTCCGGACGAGGGGCTCGGTCGTGCCTTGAATGATCGTCTCAAGCGCGCCGCCGTGTGCCGTGGATGACCCGAAATTGGCCGCTCAAGCGATCATCAACCATGCAATTCCCTGCAATTGTCGTGAGTTGTCCAAACCCACGTCGCGGGCAAGCCGTATACAAACGAGGCGCATACCCGTCGACACACTCGGTTCTCTGCCGTTTCATCCTCTATTCTGTTTGCGTCCAATTGCGGCTGATGGTTAGGACGCGTGCAGAAACAACTTCCCGTCTGTAGCCACGCTCGCCAGAGCTTGGGCTTGGAATGCAGAGCCAGTCCCACGCTCTGGCGAGCGTGGCTACGGATGCAGTACCTGCACGCGTGCTTAGCAGCCGCGCCTCGTTCGGCGGACGGTTGGACGATCTTTGCGACCCCTTCCACGTTGTCTGACACCGGATGACAGGATCTCAGGTGAATCCATGACAATTCCCGATGAACTCGCCGAACTCGACCCGGACCTCACCGACGAATTCGACGTGATTGACGAATTGACCGAGGAATTCTCGGAACGCATTCGGCGAGGCGAAGACCCGAACATTAGCGAATATGTCGACCGCCATCCGGAATTTGCCGACGAAATCCGTGCGACGTTGAAGGCCGTGGCCGCCATCGAACGGACGAAATCCGCGCGCGAATCGGTCAGTCAGCACGAATCGCAATTGGCGGTGTCCAAACTCGAGCGACTGGGCGATTTTCGCATCATTCGCGAAATTGGTCGCGGCGGCATGGGGATCGTCTTCGAAGCCGAACAAGAATCGCTGGATCGCCGGGTCGCCATCAAGGTGCTGCCGTCGCAAACGCTGTTCGCCGAACACCAGCAAAAGCGGTTTCGACGCGAAGCTCGCACCGCCGGCAAATTGCATCACACAAACATCGTGCCGGTCTTCGGCGTTGGTGAAGAAGAGGGATTTCACTATTTCGTGATGCAGTTGATCGACGGTGTGGGCTTGGATGAAGTCTTGAACCGGATGCGTTTCAAGAAACTTAGCGAGCCCACCGAGAGATTTAAGAAGCCGATTGTTCAGACCGCTTCACCCGATCAAGTCTCCGATGCAAACGAAGTTCGATCCATTGGACGCGCGGCAGCCGTGGCATCGATGTTGTTCGTCGGGGGTGGTCGACGATCGGTGAAGATCAACATCGAATCGGCGGCGGGCTCAGAGGCCGCGTCGGGCTTCGAGTTAGCGCCGGACATGCTGACAAACCGCGGATTGGAAGCGGATCCGCAAGCTTTGACGTCGAGCGGCATTACGCCCCAGCCGGATGACAATCCCGACCAGGCGGATTTCGAGTTACAGCTTGAGCCGCCCCCACCGAAATTCGCAAAACAGGGTGCCGAGTGGCGTACGGTCGCGGATATCGGAATCCAAGTGTGTTCCGCACTCCAATACGCCCATCAGCACGGCACGCTCCACCGAGACATCAAGCCGGCAAACTTGCTGGTCGAGTCGGACGGCAATGTGTGGGTCGCCGATTTCGGTTTGGCCAAGGTGTTGGATTTCGACCAAGAGACGAACAGCATCAGCGGTATGATGGTCGGCACGCCGCGATACATGTCGCCCGAGCAACTCGACGGCAAGGCGGACATTCGCAGCGATGTGTACGGCCTGGGTTTGACGCTGTACGAGTTGTTGACCTTGCGACCGGCGTTCGGGGAAACCGACCGCCAACGGCTGTTTAAGCAGATCAGCACGGGAACGTTTTCCGCCCCGAGATTCATCAATCCGGCAATTCCGCGAGACCTCGAAACCATCGTCCTCAAGGCCATGGCGCTCGAACCGGAACGCCGTTACCAGTCCGCACAGGCATTGTCGGACGATTTGCGAGCCGTGTTGGACGATCGGCCCATTCAAGCTCGCCGAGCTTCCGTGGTCGAGCGACTCTTGCGTTGGAGTCGCCGGAACCCAACCACGGCGACGCTTTCGACGGCGGTGGTTTCGTTGCTGATTTTGGTCGCGGTGTTGATCGGGCGCAGTTTCATCCAATTGGAAAATGCCAACGCGACCACACATCAAGCGTATCTGGCCGAAGCCAAACAGCGACGTCAGGCCGTGGCCGCAGTGGCCACGTCGTTGGAGGCACTCGATCGCTTGTATCGCAAGTTTGCGGCCGAACGCACGCCCGCCCACTTTTCCGTGGCCGCCGAAACCAACGAAGGCGACGAATTCGAAATCCCCGTACAGCCGGTGTTGTCTCAACAAACGGCGGATCTGTTGACGGACTTGTTGGCCTTCTATGACCGGTTTGCGGAACTGGATATCGGCAACATTGAATTGCGAGAAGAAGCGGCGAAAGCGACGCGGCGTGTGGGCGACATCCAACAGCGGCTTGGCAAAAACGACGAAGCTGCGAAGGCTTACAACCGGGCCATCGAAAAGTACGTGGAATTATTGTCTCTCGAAACCAACAAAGACGCCGTACGCACCGAACTGGCGCGGATACACAACGAACTGGCCCAACT
>JAQBZS010001014.1 GCA_027622115.1 Planctomycetota bacterium
CGAGCCGACATCATGAGCAGCCTCAAGTACGGCGAGGCTTCCGATACGTGGAGCGCCAATCCAATCTCGTCGGTCGCCGTGTTGGCGACGCTTGACGAGTTCGAGTCCACCAATGTGCTGGAAAACACCAAACGGCTGGAAGCCATCTTTCTGAATCAACTGCCGACTTTGAAACGCAGCGGAATCATTTCCAAGGTCGGAGGCGAAGGCGTACGTTTTTCAGATTTGGCGTATCGTATCACGACCCATTCCTGAATTCTTCTGGTTGAGTCTGCGAGACTTCTCGCGATACGGTTCGAGCTTTAGCCTCGGCGTGCATGTGACGGCAGGCGACCTCAGGAAGCGGCGCTACTTTTCTAATCGAAGGCGAAATCCATGACCAAACGAGTCTTCAGCCTTGGGCAACGCGGCAGGAATCAGGCTGTTCGATTACTAAAGCGGTGGTCGGCAAGCCTCGCGATTCTCTTCGTGCTTTTCACTCCGGCGACAGCTGGCGAACCGGTGCAACCCGCGGCGTTTCGTCATGCGAGAATCGTTAACGCGTGGAAGGCCTACGGTGATCGACTCACGTTCGGCAAGGGACAGACGCTGGCTCTGGTTGACGACGGCTGCACGCTGTCCCGGCCGGAATGGTCGAAGTCGGATGGTGACCAACCCAAAGTCCTCGTGACCTACGACAGCGTCGACGGCGACGACGATCCCAAACACGAAGGCCGCGGCTATCACGGTTCGACGATCGGCATTCCGTCGTCCGTGAACCACGGCGGCAAGTGGGGCGTGGCCTACAACGATCAACTCGCCGTGATCCGAGCTTTGGAATGCTGCCATTGCAACGTCAAGGACGGCACCACCGTGGCGATCGCCTTGCAGTGGATCATCGACAACCACAAGAAATACCGCATCACCACGGTCAACGTGGCTCCGGTCGATGACAAGGCCCACGACGTTCCGGTCCGCACGGACATCGACGAAAAACTGACCAAACTGCGGCAACTTGGGATTTGGGTCAGCGCTCCGACGGGTAACCACAATTTCACAAACGGAATCTCATGGCCGGCGTGTCAGCTTGACTGCTTCGCGATCGGAGCCGTTCGTCAGGGCAAGGATGAAGTGTATCTCGACCGTCACGCCCAGGTGGATTTGGTGGTCCCGGCTGCTGCCACATCGTCGTCGAACGCGATCGCCTGCGGTGCGGCCATTGTGCTGCGTGAAGCCATCACGAAAACCGGCTACGACTGGAAAGCGGTCGCTCCGAACTTGCCCCGTGCTCTGCTGGAGATCATGAAGAAGACAGGAGTTGCCGTTCACGATCCGGCCACGAAACGCAGCTATCAACGACTGGACCTGCTCGCCGCACTCGACTACGTCTTTTCGGCGAAGGATCGAGCGCGTCCGGCGACGAAGTCCATTCACTTTTCCGAACATCTGATCGCGGAGAAATATGCGTACGCGTACGGCATTGCGGCAGCCGACTTCGACCAGGACGGCGATCTCGATTTGAGTAGCGCCGATTACCAGCCGCACAACATGCTGTATCTGTTCGAAAACAACGGGAAGGGCTCGTTCAAGAAGCACATCGCGCAGACGGACGACCCCGAGCGACTCGAACGGCACATGGTTGGCGACGTGGACAACGACGGTGACCTAGACATTGTGATCGTCAAAAACCTGCGAGGCCATTTGCTGTGGTTCGAAAACGACGGCAGGCCAACTGCCGAACCCAGCGGCAAACTCTGGAAACGGCACATCATCACACTCGATCTTCCGGGTGCTTATGACGTGGCATTGGCCGACTTTGACCGGGACGGGGATCTCGATGTCGCCGCGTCGAGCTGGGTGTTGGGGAATCAGTTTGCCTGGTTCGAAAACGATGGCACTCCCGCAAATGGCGAGTGGAAAAAGCACATGATCGAACAAGACATCGCCGAAACTCGGACAGTGCGAGCGGCTGACTTTGACGGTGATGGCGACATGGATCTGCTGGGCACCGCTCGTATGGCGAAGCAGGTCATCTGGTACGAAAACCAACTTCAGGACAAGGTCGTTGCCTGGAAGAAGCACCACATCGATGATCAGTCCATCTGCCCGGCACACGGCAATCCGGTCGACATGGATGGCGACGGCGATCTCGACGTCGTGATGGCGCTGGGCTTTTATTACCGGCCCGATTCCGGCCAAGCTGCGGCATCACTGCGTCGCGAGGACAATCAGATCGTGTGGTACGAAAACAGCGGCAAACCGGCGGCCGGTGTTTGGACGAAACACATCATTCAACCAATGTTTGACGACGCATTTGAAGCCGTTGCCGCCGATCTCGATGGCGATGGCGACATCGACGTGGCGGCAACCTCGTGGCGAACTCCCGGCCGCGTGGCCTGGTTTGAGAACTCCGGCGATCCGCGAGGCAACTGGACGCAGCATCTGCTCAAGGACAAGTGGCGAAGTGCCAACCAAGTCATCATTGCGGACATGGACGGCGACGGTCGTCCAGATATCGTGTCGTGTGCGGAACACGGCAGCTACGAATTGCGGTGGTGGCGGAATGAGGGACGCCGCAAACGCGTTCATGAACAGTGAGCATCTACAGAGTCCACACAAAGCAATTAGGTCACTGAAGATGGGTTGGGCAGCACACTATATTGAGAAACTGAATGAGGGCGAAGTGGTCTCGTTCCGGCCACGAGGAAACTCGATGGTCGGCAAGATCGAGTCCGGTCAGCTTTGCACCGTGGAGCCCGTTGATTCCGACACGCTTGAAGTTGGCGACATCGTGCTCTGCAAAGTGAATGGGCACGAATACCTGCATCTCGTCAAGGCGATCCAAGGCAAACGGTTCCAGATCGGCAACAACCGAGGCCGCATTAACGGCTGGATCGCAGGGACGTCGATTTACGGCAAGTGCATTAAGATCGAGGGCTGATGTCGCTGTTCTGCGACAAGCGTGACCTGCCCGCTGCGGCGAAACTCAAAGATGATCGGCTGCGCTGGCTTATGGTATGTAATACCCTATTTCGTTAGGGGCATGCTTCATCCGGTGGGTGTTCTCGATTATGTTGCTTAGTTGGACAGCGCCGTTTCGGCGTGAACGTCGCTCGTTTAACCGCACGCCGTAGGCACGCGCGTTGTGGACATCTCGCGGTCGAAACTACCAAGAACTGATGAGACGCGTTTTCACTCCTCAAACGCGCGTGCC
>JAQBZS010001015.1 GCA_027622115.1 Planctomycetota bacterium
GGACACCGCCGACGACCGCCAGCTTGATCGGCTCGATACGTTCGCGGTGGCGATGGATGCGTTGGCATCGCGCGTGGTCACGCGAGTCGTCAAGGAGACCACCGGACGCGGCAAGAACAAGAAGACCATTGAGCGCAAGGAGCACTTCTGGTCGGACAGCGTGGTTCGGCCACTGGTTGCCGACAACCTCGCGCGAGGCCGACCGTGGTACGCCGACTTCGCGACTCTCATGACGCGGCTTGATCCCGTCAGCAAAAAGCCCATCCGTGACCGACTTGGTTTTGAAAAAGAAGGACTTCGAAGAATGACCGAACAACAGCTTCAAGGCAGTGAATCAGCCGTCGTCCGAGCAATCCATACGGCCATCCGTCAGCGTTATGCCCAGATCGCTGAAGAAAACAAGAAGAGCCCCGTCGCCATGCGGAAACGCTGGAAAGGCGAGTATGACAAATGGCGGCTGGCCTTCGCTGGCTCGAAGACTCCGGACCAGTTCCGGACAGCGCTCTGCGACCTCATGAGTCGAGCTGGCTCGAACAAGGTGCTCCAGGCGGAATGGGAATCCGTCATCCCGATGCTCCGAGATGACACATGGCAGCAGACGCGCGATCTCGCGCTGTTGGGGCTCGCAAGTTATTCCGGGAAAGGTACAGAAGAAGTCGATGCCGCAGCGAACACGGAAGGTGCCGAATGACGCAACACACTAATTACCGTTCGCCAGCGGTTCGCAGGATCCGATCGACAAACGCATCGCTCAGAAAGAACCCGAGTCCATTTCTTAGCTCGTTCAGAAGCGGTGCGATCTCCAGAATCAATCCTCGTTGTTTCGCTTTCAGAAGAATTCCTGCTGTTCCGACAACTCCGATGCCCAGCGCGACAGCGGCCCGTCGTCCAGCAGCTTCATCGATCAGCACGGTGTCGATCGATAGTTCGACCGCCAGTCTCAGTGCCTCAGATTCACCGGGATCAAGCGCATCAATCTCCAGCAAAGGATTCGTGCTGGAAGTGGTTCGCACCTCGATGAATGCAAGGCCAGTGACATCAACGGGCCGAAATCGACCATCGCGCGAAAGCAGTTCCCGTCGCACGGCCTCGGGCACGATCACAAGTCCGAATAGTCTCTCCAGCAGGTTCAACTGCCCGATCCATTCCAGTGCGCGGATCGGAGAGGTATCGCTGACGATGACTGCCACCGTCAGTCTCCCATCCGTTCCAGCGTCGCCAGATCCTGTTCCAGATCGGCTTCAGTCATTCGGTAAACCGCCAAGCCACGGTCCAGCAAGGCCGATTCAAAACCTGTGCGGCGAAGCCCGGACCACCGGATCGCTGCTCCAAACGACAGCTTCCCGCAGTCAAACAGGCGACACGCGATCTCGACACGGGCCCCGGCTTCGCTCAGTCCAGCAGCTTCAAGTTGTGGGTCCGAAATTGTTAGCGGCATCGTTCGTCCTCTGCTGAATTCGTTCGTCGTCTCTCGGCCGGATTCGACACACATCGTCGGCCTCTTCTCAATCCATCAGTCTACCCAAGGAAATCATCCCATGTCTTTGCACGTTTTCGCCAACATCGCCACCTACCACGGGACGGCCGCTAACAACCGGGCTGAGAATGAAGGGAACATTACGACGCTGCAAAAGCTCCTCGGCACTGACCGTCGAGTGGACCTGCCCAAACCAGATCCGCTTCGCTTTGAGGCGGCAGTTCGCTGCACTGGATGAAGCCGGCACGAATCGAACCTGGAATGAGGAAACGCGGGCAAACGACTGGAAAGATCACAAGTTCGAGAAATGGGCGGACGCTGACTCCGAAGCGTTTATCGACGACGACCTACTGGGATTCATGACCGCCGACGCGGCTTCAGAAGAAGGTCAAGCCGGGTCCGCGAACGTCCGTCGAGCGGTCTTGGAAGTGACGCGTGCTGTTTCCCTGACACCGTGGTCAGGCGATGTGACATTCAACGCCGCTTCCCCCGGAGCCACGCCATCTGCCGCAAAAAAGGGCCAACCCTGTCCCCTACGGCACCGAGGTGCATGCCACCCGATATCAGTACGGGGTTGCTCTGACGCCGGAACGGCTGCGAGACAAGGCAAGGGCTGCAAAAGCCCTGTCCGCCCTGGCCAGCCTGGGGACAGTCGCCGGAAACCACGGTCGCTTTCTGTTCGACTTTGCTCCCGAAGCCATCGTCATTCGCCTCACCGACGATCCAGCGCCACGCCTGCTCTACTGCTTTGACACGCCGGATGGCGGGAAGTCGCTCAGTGCCGACGCACTTTTGCGTCGCGTGGAAGCGGGTGATGTGGCTCCCAAGGAACTGCTGCTCGGCACCGATGATGGCGACTCTGTCATGGCCAAAGCCTTCTCGAAACTCAATGTCACCGTTGCGGGAATCAAAGCCACGGTCAAGGCAGCCTGCGACTCGATCAACCAGCAACTCGCCATCTCGGAGTAATCGCCATGCTGGGAATTTACGTGCATGTTCCCATCGCTTGCTTCCGGAAGGGGCTGGCCAGGGAATACCTCGAAACTGAATCGTTGCCGCCACCCTCGACCTGCTACGGGTTTCTGCTCTCGCTGGTTGGGGAGACAAATCGGCATCGCCATGTCGGTGCCCGCGTGGCTCCGCAGCTCATCGGCCGTCCAGACCTAAGCGTCGTGCTGCGGACGGTTTGGCGAGTGAAGAGCAAGCCACTTGGCTCGTCTGGCAATACGCGTCCTGACTACCAGCAGCTTTTGTCTGATGTGCGGCTCGTGATGTGGCTGGACTCTTCCAACGAAACGAACACATCGGAAGACGACACATTGGAGACACGCGTCGGACAGGCTCTTGATGCCGACAACCGGCACGGCATCAAACGCTTCGGCGGCTTGTCGCTCGGTGAAAGTACGCATCTGGTGAACGAGGTCGTGCTGCTCGATCGGGCGCGTGCGGCGGCGGACTGGAGTCAGCGTGTTCCGGAAGACTCCGGCCAAGCGTTTCTCGTCCACGAGCGTGGCCGCCTGACTCTGCCGGTTTGGGTTGATCACGTGGGGTCGGCGGGAACCCGGTACACGACCGGAAACCTGGAACACGCTCCGCTTCAGGCACCGAACGTCGAACGTGTTCCCATGATCCTGCCACCGGACTAAGGACGCGAGCAGAAACAACTTCCCAGTGTGCGCCGCGACGCGTAAGCGGCCGGGCAACTT
>JAQBZS010001016.1 GCA_027622115.1 Planctomycetota bacterium
TGCGTCCCAGGAATCCTTGCCTCGTGAACTTAGACTCAACGCCTTCGCCTTCGTAGGCAACTCGGAAGTTGGCGACGAATCGAGAATCGACAAAGTTACCCTCTTCGGTGGATTCGATGTCGTTGGCTCGCACGATGCCCGAGATTCGCAACTTACGCATCTCATCCGAAACCATGCGGTGCCGAAATCCGGAAACGACCAAGTTGCCGTTCGGCAAGACATCGAGCACCGTGACCGTCAATTCGTCGACGAACACTCGATCGCTCTCGAACTGCGAGTTTGTTTCCAGGCTGCGGTTGGATCGACCGCGAATATCATGGTCGGCACCGACTTCACTGCGTGTGCCGTTCGGCGCGGCACCTGCGATGAAATTGAAACGATGTCGTTTGTCCGTGTCCTTGGCCAGCGTTCGCCCCTCATCGTTGTCAACCGTGGTCAACTCGCGGATTCGGACTGTGAGCAAGTCGCCCACGTTTCTCGCTCGGTTGTCATGGAAAATGAACGCGGACGAGTGGGACCGCCGCTTCCAGAGCGACTCGGCCGATCCAATCTCGATGCACGACAGGAGCGTGATTCCTGCCAGGAATGCGAATGCCACCTTTGCCATCGGCGTCCGCAGCGGGCTGCGGCGAAGTCCGTGCGCGGACGGTGTGTCGTCTCTCATAGGGATATCTCCACTTCGTGAGCACTTATGACGCGTCCTTGCACAATCTTCTTGGAATCGACGTTGCGCACCTTGATCGTTTCTCCGACACGACCATCCTGAAGTGCCTCGCCGCTAACGCTGATCGTCATGATCCCACCCGCTTTGACATAACAGCGAATGCGATCTTCTCGTTGTATGACCACTGGATTCTGTTTGACCGGTTGCGTGCCGATGTCCTGGTCACGAACCACGGCGCCGGTTTCGATTGTTCGAGCGGCAACACGACCGATCAGGGCCTCGACGGACGCCGGATACCCCGTAAGCTTGGTAACCCGACGACGACCCAACGTGAGGTCGTCACGCCCAAATTTCGCACCTGCGATGATCTTTCGCTTGGCCGTCACGACGTCGCGGTCTTGATGCACTTCAAGCATCACGGGTAACTCGGTTTCGCGTTTTCCGTCGCGAATGACCGACACGCCGACATGGACTCGCCCCAACGGCGGCCACGGAGTTCGCAAGCGTGCATCAAGTTCCACGTCTCGTTCCAATGCCGACGACGCCAGTTGATCCGGGATGTCGGAGGCGAGTCGAATCTGCACGTCTTGAGACTTCCACGGCAATCGTTTGATGACGCATTCCTTGGCGGCAATCACGGCCGGATTTCGCTCGGCCTTGTTCTCGGTGTACTGCTCGGCCGCCGGCTCCCCGGTCCGAACGGACGTGGTGTGAGAAACCTGCTGCAATGAATTTGATTGGGCGTTCGTCTGAAACGGAATCGGATTGACCGGTCGACTGGTGCCGAACAGCGGCTGTGGTGTCCCCGAGCGTTGGGGATTGCCGATCAAGCGAGCTTGGTAGGCGGCTGAGGCTTCACTGGTGCCCGAGCAGCAGGGTGTGGCTTGCTGAAGTCCGGGTGTCGGTGCGTGGTTTGTCGGAACTCGGTTTGTTGGTAATGGGGACATGCCGACCACCATCGACGCTTTCCCATGGACCTGAAACGCGGTGTCCGGAATGTCCGCCAACAACAGGCGATAGCGAACCTGGGCACTGGAAATTCGCACGAGTTCACTTGTGAGCGGAGACGCTTCCAAGTCGTAGAGTCCCAATCGCTCACGCAACGGCGCCGCGCCTCCGGACAGTTCCGCGACATCGCGAACCTGAACGTACGCGGAAGCCGGAGCCCGTACCGCGTGCCGCAGCACGATCTGGACTACGTTGTTGTTTTGTGGCGAGGTCGGTTCGTCGGCATGAACAGCCTGAACCAAGCCGCCGAGCAATAAAGAGAGCGTGAGTATTCGCATCGTGCTTACCTCACCATGGCGTTAGTCGTTTCGAGCATCCTGTCACTAGTCAGCACCGCACGTTGGCTCGCTTCAAAAGCTCGCTGCGCGGTAATGAGCTGAATCAACTCGCTGACCACTTGCACGTTGGATCGTTCCAGAAATCCCTGCTGGAGCGTCCCCAACCCGTTTTCGCCTGGAGTACCTGTAATCGGCGGCCCAGACGCCGTGGTTTCGTTGAACAGGTTGCGTCCTTCCGAACGCAGACCCGCCGGGTTAATAAAACGGGTTGTGGTGATATTGCCGACCACGACCGCCGCATTCGGAGCCCCCGCCGTCACCACCGACACCGTACCATCCGTGCCGACCGTCACATTCAACGTGTCGTTGGGAAGCTGAATCGGCGGCTGCATGAAGTAGCCGTCCGCAGTGACTAGCTGCCCGTCCGAATTCAACCGGAACGAACCGTCCCGCGAATAACGGATCTCGCCGTTCGGAATCAGCACCTGGAAGAAACCGTCACCTTCGATCGCCACGTCGAATTGGTTGCTAGTATTTTCCAGCACGCCTTCGGTGAAGATCTTGGTGATGGCGGAAGTTTTCACACCGCTACCGATCTGAATTCCCGTGGGAATCTGCAAACCGGTGGCACCCTGCGTGCCTGGTTCTCGAACGGTCTGGTACAGCAAGTCTTGGAATTCGACTTGGCTGCGTTTGAATCCGGTCGTGTCGACGTTGGCGAGGTTGTTCGCCACGGTATCCACAACGGTCTCATGCGCACGCATGCCGTTTGCGCTGGTGAATAGAGACTTAATCACGAGAACTATCTCCCTTCGGGTCGGGTATTCAGTCGAATCGAGTCATCCAGTGATCGCATCGCTCGCTGCGAGGCTTCAAACTGACGAAAGCCGTACAGCATCGTCACCAACTCGGTGGCCAAAGCCGAATTCGCACCGGCTCGGTAACCCTGTCGCACGGTGATGTCATTGAAATTCGCTTCCAGGCCCTCGGGCCGTTCGTAGAACGTGTTTCCGATGCGCAGCAGGTCGTTGGGTTCTTCAAATTTGGCAACTCGCAATTGGCCGAGTTCCACGCCGTTCGTCAGCACGGTGCCGTTGTCGAGTATTTCGATCGAGGACGGGTTGGTCTGCGGCGGGAACACAATGCGCTGGCGAACGTCCGGCTGACCGACCGGCGATCCGTTGACGGCCAGCCCTTCGTAGTTGACCAGCACGCCTTGACTGTTGATGTGA
>JAQBZS010001017.1 GCA_027622115.1 Planctomycetota bacterium
GCCGCCAAATCTGAAAACCGTAAGCCTGACCCCAAGGCCGATCAACGCAAAAAGCTTGTCCGACCGTGGCAATCCAGAATCGACGCATCTGGATGTGCCACGTCCGTCACAAGCTTGTGGCCGAACTTCGGCGAGTGAAATCAAATCGTTCTAGTTCGAATAGGCTTGCATGCCGTGCTCGCCGATGTCCAAGCCGATCGACTCTTCCTCGGCATCGACTCGAAGACCAAGCGTGAGCTTGAGCAGCAGACCGACCACCAAGGCGAAGACCACTGTGAATGCTCCGATTGCTCCAACGCCGGTCAGTTGGTGCATGAACTGCTTCATGCCGGCCAACTCGCCGAAGATACCGACTGCCAAGGTGCCCCAGATTCCGCACACCAAATGCACGCTGACTGCACCCACGGGATCGTCAATTTTGAACACGGAATCGATGAGGATCACCGAGTAGTAAACCAGAACTCCAGCAATGGCCCCGATGATGATGGCATCAAGCCCGCTCATTTGATCCGCTCCGGCCGTGATTCCCACCAGTCCGGCCAAAATTCCGTTGAGTGCCATGCTCAGGTCCGGCTTTCCACCCGCGATCCAGGACGTAACTGCCGCGCTGAATCCGCCGGCCGCAGCCGCCATCGATGTGGTCACCAAGACCAGCGACACGGAGCCGGGATTCGCCGAAAGCACCGATCCGCCGTTGAATCCGAACCACCCAAACCACAACAGGAAGACGCCGATCGCCGCCAGCGGCAGACTGCTCGCCGGAATCGCGTTCACTCGCCCGCCGTCATACTTGCCCATGCGGGCACCCAACAAGATGGCCATCACCAAGGCCGCCCAACCGCCGACGGAATGGACGAGGGTCGAACCCGCAAAGTCGTAGAACCCCAGCGTATTCAACCAACCGAGGCCCCACTTCCAAGAACCAGTGATTGGATAGGCGATCGACACAAACAGCGTCGCGAAGATCAGGAATGAACACAGCTTGACCCGGCCCGCAACTGCTCCGGACACGATCGTGGCACAGGTCGCGGCGAACATCGCTTGGAAGAAGAAGTCCGTGAAGAGTGTGTAGCCGCCGTCAATTTCAGGAGTGGCATCGTCACCCGAATCGTTTGCATAGGCGGGACCGCTTTGGCTCATATCCTTCGCGGTTGCCGGGCCGTTCGTTAGGAAGTCGAATCCCTTGAATTTGAAGAAGCCGGAATCACCGTCCTCGAATCCGGGATACATCAAGTGGAATCCCATGATTCCGTACGTCAGCAAGCCAATGCAAATGATCATCGTATTCTTGAAAAGGATGTTCACGGTGTTCTTGGACCGGGTCAGGCCACTTTCCAGCGTGGCAAAACCGAGATGCATGATGAACACCAACATCCCCGCGATCATGATCCACAGGTTGTTCGCGATGAACTTCGGAAACGTCCCATCATTTGTTTTTGGCACGATATGGTCGGGCGTAATGTCGATGTCTTTGTCGCCGTCGGTTGCGGCTTCGGTCTTCGCTTCTGTCTTGGTTTCGGACTTGGCTTCAGTCTTCGCTTCGGTCTTCGCTTCCGTCTTCGCTTCGGTTTTGGCTTCAGTTTTGGCGGGCTCTTGTGCCAACGTCGCTGTTGGTCCAAGTAGGCTAATCGCTACCAGGATTCCCAGGGTGAGCAGAGTGAGCGCGAAATTGTGCTTCATTGGTTCGTCCTTTTGTGCAGCTTCAGAGTGAGTGGCCTTGGTCAGCTTGAATGAACTGCCGACAACGACAGTGTCCAACGATTGAGCGAGAATCTCCAAACAAACGCAAACGCAAGTCGTGTGCCTTTTTCGTTCTTGCTCGGCACAGCACTTTCACAAATCAGTTGTCAACAATGAGTTATGACTACTTTCCTGTTGTAGAAATTGCAATCGATCAAGTGTGAGCCTTCGGAATTCTCTGCTCGCTGCGCGTTGGGCGAGCATTCATGCTTATTCCGAATGCGAACGGGACTTGATCGCTGTTGTCGCCAGCCCATTGCCCGTGAATTCAACCGCTGGTGATGCCTGTGGCGCTCGAAACTCGTTGCGAGGTCGCATAACCGGTACAAGCGGTCGCCGAAATTCTGCATTTGATACAACTGCCAAATACCCCATTTCGCACGTCCAACAACCCGCCGATAACTCAACAAGCGGTTGAATTGTGCCAATCGGCACATGCCTCATCCAACATGGAGGAGAAAGATGATCCGGATTGCAGTCCTCAGCGGTGTACTGTGCGGCATCCTTGGTCACGTGTCGGCGGTGCTTGCTGCGGAAGTTGGGTGGCATTCGGATTTCAATGAGGCCGAACGATTGGCCAAGCAATTGAATCGTCCGTTGTTGATCCATTTCTCCGCCGAGTGGTGTGGACCGTGTCGTCGCATGGAACGCACCGTGCTGAATTCAACCGCCGTGTTGACTCAAATCGCTTCCTCGACAGTGGCTGTCAAAGTGGATAGCGACAAACGCCGGGATCTCGTGCAACGCTACGGCATTCGTTCTCTGCCCACGGACATCATCGTGGATGGGTTCTCTGGTCGAGTGCTCGCCAAGAGCGAAGGGTTTCAGAGTCAAAAAGAATACCTGTCGCAACTGGCGCGGATCGACACACGTCGCCAGAACAGCAACGCAACTCAAATCGTCCGCAACGAACGACCCGTCACGCCGGCTCGGGCTGCCGCCGGTGGAGTTGAGACTGCAAACACCGTCTCGGCTGAACCAGCAAAAGTCGTGGTCGGCCTTGATCGGTATAGTCCGGTATCCCTGTACAACGGTCGAAAGTGGGAACGTGGCCTTGCCGAGTTTGCCGCCGAGTACAAGGGTGTGACGTATTACTTGGCATCCGCCACCGAGTTCTCGGCCTTTCAATCCAGCCCCGGAAAGTTCGCCCCGCAACTGCTGGGTTGCGATCCGGTGGTGTTGTGGGAGACCGATCGAGCAGTCCCCGGCACCACGGCATACGGAGCGTATTTCGACGGCGAGCTATACCTGTTTGCCACGACGGAAAGCCGCACCCAATTCAAGAAGAATCCGTTCCGTTACACGAGGACGCGGCAGGTGCTCAAGCTTGATCAAATCGAACGCACGCGGCTTCGTTAATCGGACGTTTGGGCGATTTGTTGACAAACGCGACTGCGTCGCACCGTTTGGACGACCTGTTTGACGAACCGCAATGGGGTT
>JAQBZS010001018.1 GCA_027622115.1 Planctomycetota bacterium
GGTAGTAGAACGCACATTCGCGTGGCTGAATCGATATCGGCGACTCAACAGAGACGTTGAAAGAACAACAGACTCGAGCGAGAATATGATAAGGATTAGCCTCTGCAACGCCATCGCCGACGATGTGCAAAGCGCGATCTGGAAGACGACCGAAGGATTTCATGTGACTTACTGTTTCGAACACGGCAGCGCTTCGGCGTCGTCATCTTCGGCCTCAAGTGCGGGTTCTGCACCGAAAACGCTTTCCGGAGAGTCCTGTAGTTCCTCAGGTTCCGCGCCTTCAATCGGAAGACAGGAAGCTTCTTCTTCTTCTTCACCGTCACCGTCACAACCACTTGAATCGAACCGGACGGGATCATCTGCTGGTTCGGCATCACTTCATGCCCAAAGTTCATCCAGTCAAGGGAGAGAGTGAGACGTTGATCTGACGGACAATGAGGCATCACAAGTCAAGATCGCCTCGGCCGCAAAGGAGCGAAGGAATGAGCTATTCGCTACGAAATCCCTGGCAGTGCGAGTCAGGAAGGGGCCAGCGTGAGCGAGTGAAACGGGCCACCAACGCGGAGCCGAGTTGGCTCAACTTCACTCGCTCGTTGAATCCCCAACTCCGAATTCGTCGTCGTGCGCGGTCGCCGCCGAATCGGTAGGTCCTGGCTGCTGGCAAGGTTCGCCGGTGAAGTCGACGCCTTTTCTTTCCAGGGAGACGACGACAGTTCGTCCCAGCAGTTACTGAAGAAGTTTGGCCAAGAGTGGCTACACAGTTCGGGGGACGACACGTTGTCAATCATTCGAGCCGCCGACATGAGCTGGCTTCGCGCGTTCCGGGCATTGACCGCTTTCTTCAGACGTCACCCCGACGCGAAGCATGTGATCATCCTTGACGAGATCCGGTCAGGCTTACGGATTGCAGATTTGGCGGTTGGCGTTGTTTGTGAATTCCACGTTGAACGCCCGCCAAATCTGAAATCCGTAAGCCTGACCCCAATTCCCAAGAACGTTGTGGAATCGGGTGTCGAAAATCTCGGGACCGGATCACGCTTCCATCGAAAGAGCCCGGTGCGTAACGTTCGCTGCTCGATGTTGAGTGATCGATAGTGTTTGCGACAAGGAGGTCGTCGAAGTGCTCCTGACACGCAGCTTGCGACGGAAAATGGTGTCGTGGTTGGCACTCGTGGTGCTCATCGTAATTGCGCTTTCCGTCAGCTCCATCTCCAGCGTGGCGTCATACCGGGCTTTGGTTCACGACTTGGAAGCCGGCATCAACCAAGCCCCCAGTCGAGCCGATCTCATCGATTCGCTGCTCGCCCTCTGGGAACCGTTCCAGCAGTCTTCCGCCGAGATTCCCGATGACCGGATCCAGTCACAAGTCGTCGAGGCCCATCGGAATTTACTGACGTATCGCGGGAAGCTGGACCAGTTGCCGCCGCGCGAGGAACTTGCCGGCTTGCGGAGTCTGTCCTGGCAATTGCTTGGTGAAATGAGCGTCCAGTTGGAGCAAGTCTCCGAGACGTCCCGTCGGTTGAAATCCGGCGATCCGGGCGTGTCACCGAATACGTTGATGTTTCAAGTCGGCCGACTGCAATCGCAAGCCCGCAAGTTGCCGGACCCGCAAGCGGGGCTCAATGAACCCCTCGCGCGTGCCCGGCGGGCCTATCGCAGCAGCTTTGGGATCATCGTGGTGACGTCCATCCTGGCACTCGTGTTGCTGATCGGCGTGATCGTGTGCAGCTATCGTTGGATCGTCGCACCCATTCGTTTGCTGCACCGCGGCGCGCGACGCGTGGCTCAAGGCAACTTCGACCATCGCGTCGAACTCACTTCGAACGATGAGATTTCCGAACTGGCCGATACGTTCAATCTGATGACCATGCGCTTTCAAGAAATCAAGACCGACCTCGACCATCAAGTTCGTGAACGCAGCAACCAACTGGTGCGATCCGAGCGGTTGGCGGGCGTAGGATTTCTGGCGGCCGGTGTGGCACACGAAATCAACAACCCGTTGCAGGCGATGGTGACCGCTTCCAACGCGCTGCAGCAACGCGTGCCGCGAGCCATGGCGGATCCGAATTCGGCCGACGCGAAGGTCATCGCGCAATACCTGACGATGATCGAAAAGGAATCGATGAGGTGCCGTCAGATCACGGCGCGTCTGCTCGATTTTTCGCGCGGCCAGAACGCGACTCGCCAACGCAACAACGTCACTCAAGTCGTGTCCGAGGTCTTGGAATTGATTCGGCACATGGGCAAGTTTCGAGATCGAACGGTGCAATTTCACCGAACGCGTGAATGCATCGCGGAATGTAACGCGGCGGAGATCAAGCAAGTCGTGCTGAATCTGGTCGCCAACGGTCTCGAATCGGTGGACGCCGGCGGTGAATTGTCGATTGAACTACTCGACCAAACCGATCACATCGTGCTCACGTTTACCGACAGCGGATGCGGCATGACGGTCGAGGTCATGGAAAACCTGTTCGAGCCGTTTTTCACGCAGCGACGATCCGGCAAAGGCACGGGATTGGGTCTATCCATCACGCATCGCATCGTCCACGACCATGGTGGAACGATCGAAGCTCGCAGTGAAGGCCCCGGCAAAGGCAGCCAATTCCGGGTGATTCTTCCCCGCAGTATTTCGGCGGAAGCTGCTGCGTAGTTTGTCACATTGGAGAATCGGGGTCTGGATTACCTATTTCAGATTTCGTAGAACGGAACTTGTTCTGTTTGCCCGATTCCAGCACGCTGGATGTTCCATGACCGCTGTCCCCGTCACCGCGCCGCGTGAGTTGGCCCCCTTGGCGGGCACACTCGAAGTGCGGCTGATGGGCTTGGTGGATTTTGACTCGGCACTGCATCTGCAACAGCGGATGGTCTACGACATCGCCGGGCGAGAAGACCGATCCGGCGGCATTCTGGTGTGCGAACATCCGCCGATCGTGACCATCGGTCGTGAAGGCTCGACATCGCATCTCGCGATCACCGCAGACGAGTTGCGATCGCGGCAAGTGTCCGTCCGATGGATCAACCGCGGCGGCGGCGCGATCGTCCATTCGCCCGGTCAATTGGCGGTCTATCCGATTCTTCCCTTGGATCGGCTCGATCTTTCGCCAACGGACTATCGGCAGGTCCTCGAAGACAGCGTGCTCGACGTGTGCCGAGAAATCCACATGCCGGCATGGCGGCTCG
>JAQBZS010001019.1 GCA_027622115.1 Planctomycetota bacterium
CCGCGACGCATTCGGTGCAGACGACGAGCGGCGGATTAGCCCGTTTTCTTGGCGGGGGCCTCGTCTTTGGCAGGCGCCTCGACCTTGGCAGGGTCAACTTCCTTGGCAGGATCAACTTCCTTGGGCTTGCGTGCTTCCTCGATCTCGGCCAAAACTGCGCGGATGTCGGTGACGGGCACGGCGAATGTTTTCACGCGACCGGCTCGCGAGACGTTGATGCCGATGCATTGGCCGTCGAGGTTGAGCAACGGGCCGCCGCATTGTTCGGGCAGGATCGGGATGTCGTGCTGCAAGGCTTCGGGGAAGCCGCCCATGACCAGCGACAAGGGGCCCGACATTTCATCCATCATGCGAGCCCGTCCGGATTCGCGGCCGCCTGCGTCACGAGCGTTGAGCGTTGCTTCCAAGGATTCCGTTTTTCCGTCGCGCTGGAATTCGACCTTGATCTTGTCGCCGGCGCGCAGCTTGCGAATCACGTAGCTGAACTCGACGGCGGAAGCGCACTTTTGGCCGTTGAGCGCGGTCACTAAGTCGCCGTTCTTCAAACCGGCTGTCTCGGCAGCACCGCCTTCGAGGACTCGCTGAATCAGAACTCCGCCTTCGCCTTCCATTGTTTGCACGCCGAGGTATCCAACTTTTCCCATCGTTCGCGGCAAGACGCTGAGCAGGCCGATCCCGATTGGCTTGCCTTCGCTATCGGGGATCGTCAGCACGGAGCCGACTGGTGTGCTGGCCTTCTCGTCGATCCACTGGATGGGGTTCAAGTTCGTGCGGTTTACTTTGTAGGCCGCGAGATCTCGGCTGGCAAACCGCTGGACCAATTCGGCCTCAAGCTTATCGGTGCCAATTTGGATGGTGACTTTTCCGTTCGACGTTTCCGAGTTCTTAGTGAGAATCAACCCGTCGGCAGCGACAACCGTTCCTAGGGCGGCAGGTTTGTCATCGACCAAAACAAGAACCGTTGATTCGTTGGCGGTAGCCGTGACTGGATTCAAGGCCGAGAAAGTCGCGATGAAGAATTCGTCGGGCGGTTGCGGACGGCTTGGGCCGGGGCCTTGACCGCCATCTCGGCGACCAGGTTTGATGCCGAGTTTCTCAGCACGTTCGCGCGCTCGGCGAAGGATTTTGTCGAGGCCGAATTTGGCGACCGCTTCCGGGTTGAGTTGGATGTCCATGCGCCCGTTCTTGATCTTGAAAGCCTGATCGAGAAATCGGTCGAGATCGTCCTTCGGTTGATCCTTCGGCTCGTCTTTTGGCTCGTCTTTTGGCTGTTCTCTCGGAGCGGACTTTGGATCTTCCTGGGTCGCGTCTTGCCGCTCGAAGTAGACACTGTTGAACATGGGGCGAACTGAAGCAGCCTTATCGGGTTTGGGAGCGTCCTCTTTGGCCTTGTCGGGTGTTGGCGCTGGTGCGGGTGCCGGTGCCGGCTCACCTTCGGGACGAGGGCGTCGGTTTCGAGGACGTTCGCCGTTGGGTTTTTCCCCTTCCGGTTGCGGATTTCCTTCAGGCGGGTTCTGTTGGCGGAGCATGTCGCCCAAGCGACCGAGCGTGACTTCGATGTCCTTCTTTTCTTCGCCACGAGTCAACGAGATGGTGACTTTATCGCCGGGCTTCTTTTGACCGATTGAGGCGATCAGTTTTTCGCGTGTCTCGACGGGTTTCATGTCGAGTCCCGTGATAATGTCGCCGGTCTTGATGCCCGCTTTTTCCGCAGGAGAATTTGGGAGGACGGCGCCGACTGGAACTCCGCCTGTCTCTGTCGTGGGTTCCAAGTCAGTTCCCAAAATCGTGCGATTCGGATCGACGTTACCCTCGTTGCCGGCGAATCGAGTGCCTCGGCTTTCGCCCTTTTTCATGGCGTCCCAGTAATCGCTGAACGCCTTGATGGGAACGTGTCGGTTTTCGGAGAGCGACGCGCCGATGTTGGAATGAATCCCGATGACATTGCCGTCCGTGTCGAATAGCGGGCCGCCGGAATCGCCGCCGACAATCGCACAGTCGGTTGTGATGAAGCGAGTGTTCTGCAGGACTCGTCCCAGTCGCAACGGCGCAGGACGAGTCGGATCAAAACCGCCAGGATGACCGATCGCGACGCACCACTGATTTCGCAACAAGTTGTCGCTCGAACCCATTTCTGCGTAGGGGTATGGTCCTTTCTCGGAAAGCTGCACCAACGCCGCGTCGCGATCGTTGTCGGCTCCCAGGCACTTTGCGGGTTTGTGAGTTCCGTCGTTGAAGATCACGACAACTTCTTCACCGATGGCGGCCTTGACGTGAGCGGCAGTCAGGATCAAGCCGTCGGCGTTGATGATCACGCCGCTGCCTGCCCCTTGCCCGTTCGGAGACATCAAACACACAGTCGCCGCGACGCACCGATCGGTCATCGCGATGACCTTCGTACTGAGCTGCTTCAAGTCGTCCAGACTCTTGACGGGCGGAGCGTCCTTAAGTTGTTGGCCATAAGCAGAGCCAATCGACACACCAGCCAGCAGAACAACCGTCAGAACTCGAAGTCCAAAACGACCGACAAGACTTGGGAGCCGCGTATTCATCGTGGGTGTGTCTCTTTGCTTGTTTAGAATCAGCCAGCAGTACTTATCAACCTAAAACGAAGCGTTCAAAACGAGGTGCCGAACCGACGACCTCGAAAATTCGCGTGGAGCGCAATCTCAAATACCGACAACTCGAGCCATCGTACACTCGACTTGTCGATCATTGAATTGATTGGTGAAAAATCGGCTGCCGAATGAGTCGTTCGCGGCCGCACGACTCACTTCGGTGTTACGCTGAGCGGTTCGGGCTGACGCTGACATGCGTTAGTCGTTTCGAAGCGAAAGGCCAAAATCGGACAGCTTGCCGCGAATCTCGTTCAATGACGTCACGCCGAAATTCTTCGAGCCGAGTAACTCGTCAGGAGTTCTGCCGACCAGTTCGCCAATCGCCGTGATATTGAGCCGCGACATGCACTTGCGGGCTCGCACGGACAGATTGAGATCAGAAATTGGCCGCTCCAAGACTGTTCGCTGCTCGGGCGACAAATCGGCTGGAGGCGCGAACGTCTCGGGACGTTTGGCACCCAGTTTCTGGCCGATGTGCAATCCGTTCTCGGCCAACAGGTCGCGGACTTCCTTGAGCGAGGTCTCGCCGAAATTGCGGCTGGCCAGCAACTCCGCCTCGCTG
>JAQBZS010001020.1 GCA_027622115.1 Planctomycetota bacterium
TTCACTCACCGTTTTGAGCCTTGCGACTCTCTACACCGGATTGCTTTGAAATCATGACTCGAATCGCACCTTTCGATGACACATCGATCACTTTCACATTGAATCCGCGCCATGCGATCGAGTCACCTCGGACCGGCAATTGCCGGAGTTGCTCGTGAAACAATCCGGCAACCGTGGACTGCGATTCCTCTTCCGAATCGAAATCAATCTCCAGGCGAGCCGACAGATATCTGAGTGTCGTGAGTCCGTCCACATGATACTTGCCGGGTGCCACTTCAAGCACCGGCTCGCGTTTTAGGAGACGTTTCGTGCGACTCGGTTGCGGCATCAGGATTGTGTCGATGATGTCTTCGTAAGTGACTATTCCGATCGTCTCGCCGTATTCGTTGACCACCGACACCACGCTGGCAAAACGGTCGCGGAGTAACTGCAACGTTTCCGCTAAGTTTGCGCACCACGGCACATGCACCACATCTTCGGCGGCGGATTGCAGATTCTCGTCGGGCACAACCGAAAACCTCGCCAACGGCACCGCCGACTCGACGTTGGATTCTCGGCCGTCCGTGATCATCAAGTAATTGCTCGGCGGCACTTCGCGGTTGAGATCCGTGAGATTCACCGGTGCCACGCGAGTCATGTACGAACCGCGCGGACGCATCACGTCCTCCACCGGGATTTCCGAGAGATCGAGGACGTTGTGGAGCACGTCGCGTTCGATCATGCGGAGTTGCCCGGACGGCGACGCCTCGACGGCTCGTTCGAGATCATCGGCGTCGAGGTACGGTTCTCGACTCACATGCGGCCAAAACGCTCGGCGAATGGACCGTGAAGTCTTTCGCAGTAACGGGACGATGGGATCGAGCACACGAACGGTGGATGACAACGGCCAAATCACCAACATCGACAGCCGTCGATGGAACGCCACGGCCAGGCACTTCGGCAGCACTTCGCCGAAGACAATGATCACGAACAGACTCGCGACCGCGAAGACACCCGCCGCTCCGCGATGCCCGTGAGACGCCAGTCGTTGGCCGACCACAATACTCACCGCGAAATAGCATAAGTTGATCAACAGGTTCCAAAATAGGATCGCCGTCAACAGCCGCTCGGGATCAGACATCAACTTCGCCACGCTGCGCTGTGATGGCTGACCAACTCGGAATCCGCGCAGTTCATCATGCGTGAGATAGAACAGGGCGGTCTCGCTGCCCGAGAAAAACCCGGACCAGCAAATCAATGTCAACATGGCGATGACACCGGGCAACCACAGATCCGCAGCCTGAAGGAACTCGGACATGGATTATCCGTCGAAGGACGTCCGACCCAACGCGACATCGAAGTCGCTGATCGCGGGAATGAGCATCGCCAGGACTCCGAACCCGTAAGACGACGCCACGCACAAGAACACGCCCAGCGATCCGCCCAGCAAGAACTCCGTGATCGCATAGAACGTTAGAAACGGCAACATAAACGCCGTGAGCAACAACGCACCCGAGGGATTCTTCTTCGTCAGCGATGCGTACAACCCAATGCTGCCCACGCCGATGAACAAGAAGAAACTTTGCACCTGCAACATGAAAGACGACCGCGTTTCCACGACCAGCACCATGAAGATGAAAATCCCGATGCAGAGAAAGAATACCGTGCCCAAACTGTTGGCGATCGCCGCGCGTGAATTGTCGTAGCAAATGCCGGAATGCATGCCGAGCATCGCGGCGAACGCGGCCAGCACCAAAAATCCCAAGATCTCATAGAAAAATGTTTCGGACGAGAAACTGGGGACCGCTCCCTGAAACCCGAAATAACCCATCAGCAATAGCGGGACGACGATCAATTCCTTCGAGTTGTAAACGATGCCGCCGAGCTTGCCGAAGATGAACTCCTTCGCTGTGACGTCCGTCACCAGCAGCAACTCCAAGGTCTTGCCGTCGCGTTCGCTGGTAAACGCAGTCACTGCTTGCGCGTTGATCAACATCAGACTCAACACGCCGAGTCCCACGAATCCCGCGCCCACGGGCGAGATCGCTCCGAGGATGTCGGCTTTGTGGCTGCTGCCGATCAGCGAGTAGCCCAAGAACGCCGCCAAGGCCAGATACGCCAACTTGATCAGCACGATCTTGCGACCGTAGGCCCGCGTGCGGATTTCTCGCCAAATGATTGGGTTGGACCAGATCGCTCGTGTTCGCGATTTTGAGGCGGCTTCGGATTGCGTCAGATCGGTTTGGTCGGGAATGAACACCGAGCGATTGGGGTTCCATACCCGCAAACGCAGGATGGTCACGCCGCTCAACACGGCGGCCACACCGAACAGCGACAGCACCGCCACCAGCGCGGTTGATGACGACGTGCCCGCGGCGGTCCCGGCGAATGGATACAAAATCTTGGTCAGCGAGCGAAACGGATTCAGCACCGCCGCACATTGTCCGATCGCTGAGTCGACTCCCGCGACCCGCACCACCGTTTCCGACAAGCCGATAAACAGCACCAGCCCGAGCACGCTGATCGCGAGCGTCTGAAAGGTTTTTTCTCGCCAAAACGCAACTAGACCGCCCCAGCTTCCCGCAGCGAAAGCCGTTGCCGTACACAGCGCGAGCGCCCAGCCGATCTGTTCCAGGCTGACTCCGCCGAGCAAGTGGACGCCCACGAAGACGGGCGTCGAAACGGCCAGCAGCACGCAGACCGTCAGCAAGCTGGCTCCCAGTTTCCCAAGCACCAATTCCCGATTTCGCAGGTCGGTCATCAGCAACAGAATGAGCGTCTGCCGATCCTTTTCTTGCGCGATGTTCCCGGCGGTAAACAGCAGCGCGAAAAACAGCACCAGCGCGAGTTGCACGAATGCCAGCACTTGGAAAATGAGGCTGCCGAAGCGAGCGACATCCCCAAGATTCTGCACATCTTGAAAGCCGATGGTGGCTTGCCGAGTTGTGTACACGAGCACGAACAACAGTGCCACATAACCGGCACGCAGCAGGTAGTGCTTGAATTGCCGAGGAATCGTCAGGGCTTCTCGACCGAAGATGGGACCAGTGAGCAAGAGGTTCTCCAGTTAAGAAGGACAACTTCGGGAAGTGATGCTCCCGCCAAATTTCGAGCGCGGGATGTGATCCCCGAATCTACGTGCTTAGTTCGAGTTTGTCACATTTCGGGGTCAGGCTTACGTCTTTCAGATTTGGCGGG
>JAQBZS010001021.1 GCA_027622115.1 Planctomycetota bacterium
CACATGTTGAACTTCGGAATTGAATTGGCACAACATGTGGGAGCCAGTCCCGGTTTTTCAGATAGCTTCAAGTGAAGGTTTGACTTTCCCCACGAATTCAGGACGACCACGAATTCATTGCTGCCAATTCGTGGTCGTCCTGATATTCGGAGTAATCAATAGCTGTGGCCCCCGACCGATTGGTAACTTCCGATCGGCCGCTCGCCGAACCAGAACTCCAACACGCCATCGAGAACCGGAATGTCGAACTCGAACGCCGATCCGTCTTCCACGTCCGACGTCTCGGGTGGAGATCTTTCCGAGTTTCCGTCACGGCGACGGTACGTGATGTTTGTCCTGGCGGCGTTCACATCGTTCATCCTCTACTTGCACCGGTACACCTGGAATTTCGTGCGGCCGGCTCTCAAAGAGGAATACAACTTTGACAACACGGAACTCAGCTTGCTGCAAACCGCGTTCAATGCTGCGTACAGCATCGGCCAGATCCCCGGCGGCATCGTGTGCGATCTGTTCGGACCGCATTTGTTCGTGGGCATCATCATTGCCTTGTGGTCGCTGGCGTTGCCGTGTTTGGGCTTTGGATCCTCGATGGGATCGCTCGCCGCGGCACGCGCATTATTCGGCGCGGCACAAGCCGGGTGCTATCCGTCGCTGGCCAAGGTGACTCGCGTTTGGTTCCCAACCAGCAAACGCACGATCCTCCAAGGATTGATCGCGAGTTTCTTTGGCCGCAGTGGTGGTGCGGTGTCCTCGATCATCTTCTCCACGCTGTTCATGGGCGTGTTTTTCCTGACTTGGCGACAGTCCCTGATCGCGATGGCCGCATTGGGCTTGGTCTTCGCCGTGGCCTTTCTGATGTTGGCCAAAGACCGACCGGAAGACGATCCACAAGTCAACGCGGCCGAACTGGCGATCATTCGCCAAGGGGAGACGCTGGGCAAGGCAGGCGAGCGTGACGTCCTGCCTGTCGGTCGAGCGATCCGAAATCGCAGCTTGCAAGTCTTCGTGTTGCAGCAGTTTTTGAACGCGGGAGCCGACTTCTCTTACGCTTCGCTGATGGGCAGTTTCTTTATGGAGGCACGAGGCGTCACGGATAAAGTCATGTTGGGTGTCTTGGCTAGCATGCCGTTGTGGGGCGGAGCATGCGGCGGCATTGTCGGCGGGTTTCTCAACGACGGCCTGATCCATCTCACGGGCAGCCGTCGCTGGGCTCGAACGACGGTCGGATTCACGGGCAAGGCCCTTGCGACCGGCTTCTTGTATCTCGCGCTCACGCAATCCGATCCGATGAATTCGGCCATCTACTTGTTCATCACGAAGTTCTTCAGCGATTTCACGCAGCCGACCGTATGGGGCACGAGCACGGATTTGGGTGGTCGATACTCGGCCACGGTGTTCAGCATCATCAACACGTCCGGTGGCATCGGCGGAGTCATCACGCCGGTGGTCGGAGGCATCCTGTTAGACCGCTATGAAACGTCGGCCATTGTCAGCGGCGTGACCGAGATCACGACTCATTTTGAGCCGGTCTTTATCCTGACGGGCGCGATGTACTTGGCCAGTGCTTTCTGTTGGCTGTTCATCAACTGCGAGAATGCCATCGACGCGGACGATGCCCCTGTTGACGATGCCCCAATTGAGGTATCGTAAGGCAAGTCGCAAACGCAAACCAACCGACCCTGGCTGGGGACCATCGACCGCATGGGACAATGCTTCAAGCGACGGGCGATCGTCAACAGTAAGGAATTCCTGTTCAACCATTCGTCAACACACTGAGTTTGTAAGAATAGAAAGTCACTCGAATGCTCGAATTCTGTAATGCCTCATCGCG
This sequence comes from Planctomycetota bacterium, assembly GCA_027622115.1. Classification (GTDB taxonomy): domain Bacteria; phylum Planctomycetota; class Planctomycetia; order Planctomycetales; family Planctomycetaceae; genus JAQBZS01. The sequence continues at coordinate 1,832 of JAQBZS010001021.1, forward strand.
GCGGAGTTTTCTGCGGGTGGGTTCGCTCGGCGTTGGCGGCTTGTCGCTCCCGAATCTGCTTCGCATGCAGAGTGCGGCGGCGGCTGAAGGAAAGCCGGTCAAGAAAAAGTCCGTGATCCTGGTTTGGCAGGCGGGCGGGCCAAGCCATATCGACATGTACGACTTAAAGCCGACCGCGCCGACCGAGGTTCGCGGCGAGTTTCAACCCGTGCCGACAAACGTCAGCGGCATCCAGATCAGCGAGCACCTGCCGTTGCAGGCCAAGATCATGGATAAGCTGGCCATTGTCCGCTCGGCGTACCACACCAACGCCGGACACGGCATGGGTTCGCAATGGATGCTGACCGGCTATCAGCCCACGATCGAAGTCAACGACAACATCTATCCGTCGATTGGGTCGGTCGTGGCTCGGTTGCAAGGCGCCAACGATCCGGGACTCCCCGCTTATGTCAATCTTCCACGAGCGCTAGGGCTGGGCAAAGCTGCGTATCTCGGAGCGTCCTTCAACCCGTTCTCGCCTGAAAGCGATCCCAACTCGGACGGATTCCAGGTACGCAACCTGAAGCTTCCCGGTCGAGTCGATGTCAGCCGTCTGGATCGCCGACGTGGATTGCTGGGACAACTCGACCAAATCCGACGCGACATCGATCTGAAAGGCGACATCGACGGCCTCGATACATTCTATCGCGATGCTTTGCAGATGGTGACCAATGACAAAGCGATCAAAGCTTTCGACATCAAACAAGAAGACGACAAGCTGCGGGACGAATACGGTCGCAATGATCTGGGGCAGAGTTGCCTGCTGGCGCGCCGATTGGTCGACGCGGGAGTGTCGTTCGTCGCTGTCCAGGCCGGCGGCGGTTGGGATACACACGGCGACAACTTCAAGCAGCTCAAGGACAATCTGTTGCCCAAGTACGACCGAGCCGTGTCGGCACTCGTGCAAGACATCTTCAAGCGTGGTCGCCAGGATGATGTGCTGGTGATGTCGTTCGGCGAATTCGGTCGCACACCGAGGATCAATCCGGGAGCGGGCCGCGATCATTGGCCAGGCGCGATGAGCATCCTCTACTCCGGCGGCGGCCTCAAAATGGGACAGGCGGTTGGCTCGACCAACAACAACGCGGAATACCCCACCAGCAAAGCGGCGTCCGTGGGCAGCGTGTTATCGACGATGTATCACGTCCTCGGCATCGACTACCGACATGTGTTCTACGACGACGGTCGCCGTCCGTTGCCGGTCTTGAGCGAAGGCAAGCCGATCGAAGATCTTGTCGGTTGAATTGAGTATTGTCAATCGAGGCACGCCAGTTTCGAACGTATGTATAGATTTGGAACGGTC
>JAQBZS010001022.1 GCA_027622115.1 Planctomycetota bacterium
GACATTGGCGAATTGAGTTCCTTTCAAAAAACGCGGGAAATGAGGACTTGGGGGTCAGGTTTACGCCTTGTAATCACCAAACGACTCCGTGGCCCCCGGTCGCCGAATCGCTCGCCAATCTTTCCCTCACCAATCGTTCGATTCGCATTTGTTCAATCGCCAACACGACGTCACCTTGTTTAGTCGGGGTTTCGCTCTGCGTTTGGGTCGCCGCCGTTTGGTTTTGCTGGTCGGCGAAGGGCACGATCTAATCGACGAATCTCCGCAATGGCAACATCCAAATTCCGACCAGGAAACCGTCAAAACGATTGACCAGCAACCGGCACCACGAGCCGGTGGAAAGCGTGAATGCCTTTAACCGCCCAAGTCTCGGCGCAGGTCGTCGAATCGGTTTTCAAGCACCACCATTTTTTCGTTGAGTTCGGTGATTTGCTCGTTCAACAGTTCATTGTCGTCGCGCAATCCAGATACTTCCGATTCAAGCGTTTGGACGCGCCGCGTGATTTCCGCCGATGCGCCCGCCGATGCCGGCGGAGCGGTCGCCACGGCTTGTGTAGCAACCGGTCCGGGTGCGGCGGGCCGTGAGACTGCCGCTTGAGGCGTGGGTGCTGCCGGCGCGGTGGACTGTGACAGCTTCATGCTTTCGGACGGCAGATACAGATCATGGTCCACGTCGATACCACGTCGATCCACCGGACCGCTGGTTTGCGCGTAGCCCGTATCGATCAAGCCGCGCAGCTCCGACTTGAGGTCCGTCTGGCCGTCAATTGCCGACATGCGAGCGGCTCGGGTTCGGAGTTCGCCCATTTGCTGGCGGCCGCGCAGCATCAACTCGGTCAGAATCGCCAATTGCTTTTCCGTGAACTCGAAGCGGCGGCGCATGTAATGCCGAAACCGCTCGGTACGACCGCTCTCCGTGTGCAGCATCCCTACCAATCCCAACCCACGCAGTTCTTCAAGAGTGTCGAACACCACGTCTTCGCTGTAGTTGCTGACGGGTGAGCGATTGCTCTTTTGATTACACGCGTTCGTGACGGCTTTCAGCGTCATCGGGTAATACTCGGGCGTCGTAAATCCCTTTTCGATCAACACGCCCAACACGCGACGCTGCGGTTTTGTGAGCTGTGTAATCGGTGGGAATTGTTCCAGTTCCTCGGACATGCAACTCTCTTTTTTCGGCGGCGTCAATTTGCGATTACGCCATGACCTGTCGAATCGGCTCGGCACCTTCCACGCCCACCAGGCGGTGGTCGAGACCATCGTAGAAATAGCTCAGCTTGTTCGGGTCGAAGCCGAGTTGGCTCAGGATTGTGGCGTGCAGGTTCCTTACGTGAAAGCGATCGTCGACGGCTCGGCTGCCTAGTTCATCGGTGGTGCCGACGCTGACTCCGCCCTTGATGCCGCCGCCGGCCATCCACATCGTGAAGCCGTAGCTGTTGTGATCGCGACCGGTGCCTTTCGCATATTCCGCCGTCGGCTGTCGGCCGAATTCGCCGCCCCACACGATCAACGTGTTCTTCAACATGCCGCGCTGCTTGAGATCTTTGAGCAGCCCCGCGATGGGCTTGTCCGTTTCGGCGGCGTGCAGGTCGTGATTGTGTTTGAGGTCACCGTGAGCGTCCCAATTCGCGTCGTTGTGATTGCCGCCGGAATAGATTTGCACGAAGCGCACTCCGCGTTCCACCAAGCGTCGCGCCAACAAGCATTGCCGACCAAATGTGCCCGATTTCGCATCATTCATGCCGTACTGCTCGTGAGTCGCGGCAGTTTCCTTGGTGATGTCCGTCGCTTCCGGCGCGGCGGTTTGCATACGAAACGCCAATTCATAGTTGGCGATCCGAGCGGCCAGGTCCGAGTTGTCGTTTCGCGGTTGCTGGTGAGCCTTGTTGTATTCAGCCAGCGTGTCCAACAGCTTGCGCTGCGTGGATTGCGTCATGCCTTGCGGCGGCGTGAGGTTCAAGATCGGCGTGCCCTTGGACCGCATGATCGTGGCCTGATAGCTGGCCGGCATGTAGCCGCAACTCCAGTTTTTCGCACCGGAAATCGGACCGCCGCGTGGGTCCAGCATCACCACGAAGCCGGGCAGATCCTGGTTCTCGCTGCCGAGTCCATAGGTGGTCCATGAGCCCAGGCACGGGCTGCCGCTCAGAATTCGCCCGCTGTTCATCATCAACATTGCCGAACCGTGAATCGGCGAGTCGGCTGTCATCGAATGGATAAAGGCGATGTCGTCGACCATCTGAGCCTTGTGGGGAAACAGGTCGGACACCCATTTGCCGCATTCGCCGTACTGCTTGAAGTTCCAGCGAGGTTCGACGATTCGGCCCTGACTGCGGTGACCTCCACGACCGAAGGTCTTCACGGTGACCGTCTTGTTGTCCATGCCCTTCATGTTGGGCTTGTAGTCAAACGTGTCGATGTGGCTTGGTCCGCCATAGCAATAGATGAAGATCACCGAAGTCGCTTTCGGCGTGAAATGCGGATCCTTCGGAGCCAGAGGATTCGTCCACTCGGTTTGACCATCGGCGGCAACCGTCTGATTCTCGAAGAAACCATCGTTGCTTAAGAGCCCCGCCAGAGCGGTTCCCGTAAACCCGGCCCCGGTTTGCCATAGAAATTCACGTCGTGTTCGACTGCAGAAATTGTTCATGGTTTGTCCTATCTTGAATGAACTTAAAGAGGCAAGTACTCGACGCGGTTCATCATTTCAAACGGTTCACAAGCGTCGGCCAGCAATTTCAAGTCGGAGATACATTGTCCAATGGGAACATTGAGTTGATGGGCATAAACAACACCTGGAAAGTCTTCGTCGCCAATCTGGCGGCGATTTGCTTCAGCAAGAAAATCGGTAGATCGCTTAGTCCTGATCGACCGTCTTCCTGCACCGTAAGCACATTGACACCTCGCTCGCGTAGTCCAACGCTGATCGGTTTGGGCACCTGCTCGTCCATGTAGAATGCCAAGCTCATTCAACCGGCCATCCGCTCGCAATTTCAAAGCCACCGGTGACTCACCGGCTGCAACTCTCGCCTTTTCGGCATCGACGACACTCTGTGCAATTTGTCGATCCGACTCGCCTTTGTACTCGTGGTAATACGCAAGTGCCGAATAAATCTGAGCCAATGTCAGGTGCGGAAGCTGCTCGTGCAATTCCTCTGGACTCCAGCCATT
>JAQBZS010001023.1 GCA_027622115.1 Planctomycetota bacterium
GAACCACCCGACCCCAGCCCTTCTCAAATGCGAAAGTCGCCGAGGACAATCATGATTCGATGCGAGTTAGACAAAGGTCGCGATATGTCGAATCCCAAATGTCGAGAATCCTGAAACTGGCGAGAAATCCACGAAGTAGTTTGATCCCATTCGTGGGATCAAGTTCTCGCGGAATCCGTTGGCTTTCCCAGGCCGGTGCTTGGGAGCCGGAATTTACCGTCGTCGGCAACCCGGATCGAAGGTCGCGCCCATGAAGTTGTCTGTCTTGCAGTCGCGGTTGATGTTTGCCGCCGGCCTAATTGTTCTGCCGACGATCGCTCGCGGCGAAACGAAGTCCCTGGCGGAATCCGTGCCGCCGGGTGCTATCGCGTTTGGTGAAATCTTCGGGCTGAAACCGGTCATCCAACGCATTCAGGATTCGGAAATTCGGCAACAAGTCCTCGCCAGTCCGCAGTACAAGGCGTTCGAAGCAACTCCACAGCACGCCAAGATGCAGGCGGGCAAGACGCTGATCGAAGGTCAGATCGGCATGGACCTCTGGACGGCCGGCAAGCAACTTCTGGGCGGGCAAGTCGGTGTTGCCGTCTATCCACAACCCGGTCGCAAACAGCCGAACGCGGTCGCAATTGTGCGTGCCACGGAAGCCGGCGCGATCAAGAAACTCTACGAACGCCTGCAACCGGTACTCACGCTGGCCGGAGTGGCGTCCACCGAGACTATCGGTGACGTTCAAGTCTACGCCCTGCAAGGCAAACTGTTTGTCGGCGTCTCGGACGACTGGCTCGCAGCCGCCAGCACCAAGGATCTGCTGACGAAGACCGTCGGCTTGTTGACCAAGAGTGACGGGAACTCGCTGGCGTCCGCATCAGCCTACCAGTCCATGACGCGGCAAATGGGCTCGGAGCATTTGATTCGCGGATTCGTCAATCTGGACATGATCCGCCAATCGTCCGCACGATTGGGAATCCCGAAGAAGTCCGACAATCCGATCGGTTCTCTGTTGGCGAGCGGTATCTTGGAACTCGCCGTCCGCAGTTCTTTCTTCGGGATCACGTTGGATGTCCACGACAAAGGCTTCGCGCTGACGGCGGGTATCGAAGGAGACACCAAGGAACTCGGACAGACCTACGAATCCTTCTTCTCCGCTGCCACCAGTGATGGGGCACCGCGATTGCCGCAAGTCAAAGACCTGATGGGCGGCTTTTCGCTGCATCGCAATTTCGCGGATTGGTATCGGCATCGCGAAGACTTGATCCAGGATCAAGTGCTGCCGGGCTTCGACAAGTTCGAAAGCGGCCTGGCCAATATCATGCCGGGCAAGGATTTCGGTACGGATGTGTTGCCGCTGTTCGGCAGCAACATCAGCTTCTTGGCGGCTCCGCAATCGTACGACCATCTGGACGGCAAACCGGGCGTGCAACTGCCCGGCTTCGCGATGATCATCGAATTGGCGGACGCCGGCGGTTACGACATCGCTCAGCTTTTCTTCCAAACACTCGTCACGATCACCAATCTCGAAGCCGGCAAGCAAGGCCGCCAACCGTGGGTCATGTCGTCGGAGACTCATGACGACACGCAGATCGCCTACGCCAAGTTTCTGAAGAAGCCGAAAGGAGATCGCTTGCCGATTGTGTTTAACTTCGTGCCGGCGTCCGCGCGAGTCGGCAATAAGTTCGTGCTGACCTCATCCATCAGCTTGTGCCGACAAATCGTCGATGAACTCAAAAAGCCTGCTGTCCCCGAAGGCCGCAATCGCAATTTGAATCTTGAAGTTCACTTCGGACCGATTGCCGACATGCTGGCCACCAACCGCGAATTCTTCGCCGCTCGTGAAATCCAGAAAGGTAAGTCGTCGGAAGAGGTCAACTCGGGAATCGATTTCGGTTTGAAGCTGATTCGCTCGTTGGACTCGTTTCGACTGAGCAGCAGCGTGAATCCGAAGTCGTTCCAAGCACAGTTGGAGGGGCAGTGGAAATGAGTGACCTGCTCTCTGCTTTTCGACCCAACACGTTGGAATTCGCCGACGCCGCGCATTTGCTGACGCGGGCTGGATTCGGGGCGTCGTATGCAGACATCCAACGCGCGATTGCGGATGGACTTGATGCGACGGTCACCCGGTTGACAACGCCGCAGGATGAATCGGTCGACTTCCACGCAACCGACCGCTTGTTGCGCGGTGCCGCGATCGATTCCGGCAACATCGGCGACTTGAAGGCGTGGTGGCTGTTTCGCATGACGCATTCGGCCAATCCGTTGGTCGAAAAGCTGTCGCTGTTTTGGCACAACCACTTTGCCACGTCGAATGCCAAAGTCGATTCCGTCCGCTTCATGCTCGATCAGAACGACCTGATGCGAAAGCATGCACTCGGCGACTTTCGACCGCTGCTGCACGCGATGGCTCGCAACGTGGCCATGCTGATTTGGTTGGACAGCAACGCCAATCGCAAACGTCAGGCGAATGAGAATTTCGCTCGCGAGGTCATGGAGTTGTTCAGTCTCGGCGTGGGCAATTACACGGAGACCGACATCAAGGAAGCGGCCCGCGCCTTCACCGGTTGGCATGTGCGGGACGATCGGTTTTGGTTCAACAAGCTGCAACATGACTTCACGTCCAAAACGGTGCTAGGCAAGACCGCACAGGACGGTCAAGACGTCCTCGAGATTTGTTTGGAGCGGCGGGCGTGTCCGCGGTTTCTGTCCATGAAACTGTTAAGGACTTTCGTAACGGGCGATCCACAACCGGAGTGGATTGACGCTTTCGCGGATCGCATTCGAGTCAACAACATTGACGTGCAGCGGTGCATGAGCGAATTATTGCGTTCGAAACTGTTCTTCGATCCGCAAGTTCGGCGCACGTTGATCAAGAGCCCGATTGATCTGGTGATTGGCAGTTACCGCACGTTGGAGTGCCGGCCGAACTTGCAGAACACGGCGCGACTGTTGGCCGAATTGGGGCAGGACGTGTTCGAACCACCAACGGTGAAGGGTTGGGAAGGCGGTCGGTTATGGATCAGTTCGACCACAATCCTTCGCCGAGCCAACTTTGCCGCGATGCTCACCAAGGAAAACAGACTTGGCGAATTGCCAGACCCCGTTGAATTGATCGACCGCAACGGCTGGAATGCCACGGCGGAAACGGTGGTGGATGAGTTCTCGAATCTG
>JAQBZS010000014.1 GCA_027622115.1 Planctomycetota bacterium
GCGGCGACAGCGGACGAAGGGCACGGCGTGTGGGCGTCCGCTGTCGCTGCTCCGCAGCTTGAGAAATGCTTGCCAACACTTTCCTCGGAAACCGCGGTTCGACTGATCTGCTCCATTACGCGGGCGGACGGGTCTCGCTCATCTGACGCTGTTCGTTGATCCGTGTATATTGCCGTTGAGTCAGCAAACCACGCTGGACGAAAAACCTGACGTTCAACTCCTGGGATCGGACGAATGCTGAGAGTCACGGGCAGTGCGAATTCCGACTGCGAAGGCCTTACGCGGCGCAGTTTTGTCGAAGCGGGCGTCCTCGGGCTCGGCGGATTGTCGTTGGCAGACTTCATGAAGTGCCGGGCCACTGCCGCAAATTCCACAGCTGTTGATCAAACGGCCGATACCAACGTGATCCTGATCTGGATGAGTGGTGGACCGGGACACCACGAGACGTGGGATCCAAAACCAAATGCTGTCAGTCAGTATCGCGGCCCGTTTGGAGCGATCTCGACCAATGTGGGCGGCATTCAATTCAGCGAGATGCTGCCGGAGCAGGCGAAAATCGCCGACCACTTTGCCGTGCTGCGTACGGTCAGCCATCGCTCGGGCGACCACACCAAGGGCAATCACTGGATGTTGACCGGCTTTGAAGGGCCGGACTTCAACAAGCCCGACAACAAGGTGCAACGACGGCCTTCGATGGGATCGGTCGCATCCGCACTGCGCGGCCCCTGCCAGCCTCGCATGCCGGCCTACGCGGCCGCGCCGCATCTTCGCGGCGGCACGGACAACCTGTTTCACTACGCGACGTACCTGGGCGGGGCACATAACCCGTTCGTCACCAACTCCGATCCGAACTCTGCCGAATTCCGGGTCCGCGACCTGTCACTGGCCAGCGGACTCACCTTCGATCGACTGAATTCGCGTGAGACGCTGCTGAAGAGCATCGATCATTACCGCCGCCGCGCTGATGTTGACATGGCCAATATGACCGCCCAACAGCAGTCCGCGTTTAACCTGCTCACCGGTTCCCATGTGCGCGAGGCGTTTGATCTGTCGCAGGAATCGGAATCGATGCGTGATGCCTATGGCCGGCACACGTTCGGTCAGAGTTCCCTGCTGGCCCGTCGTCTGGTCGAACGTGGCGTGACGTTTGTGACAGTGAATACCCAGCCGTGGGATCATCATGGCACGGCCAACCGGCTCGCGACGGAAAAGGGAGCCAAGCTGCTGATCCCGCCCGTCGATCGCGCCATCGCTGCACTCATTCGAGACCTGATCGATCGCGGGTTGTTTGAGAAGACGCTGGTGGTCGCCATGGGCGAGTTCGGTCGCACGCCCAAAATGAATGCCGCCGCCGGGCGCGATCACTGGGGCCACTCGTTCAGCGTGCTGATGAGTGGCGGCCGGTTCAAGATGGGCCAGACCATCGGCGAATCGGACGCTCACGGCGCGTTCGTGCGAGAACGGCCATTGAACCCAGAAGACGTCGCGGCCACTGTCTACCATCACCTCGGCATCAATGCGCGAGAGACAGCGATTCCCGACGACCGCACCGGGCGACCTCGATATCTTGTCGAACGTGGTGAACCGATCCGCGAACTGCTGTAGCGGACATCAAGGTCATGGAGAAGCCGATCGCAGTCGTCCAGGGATGCGATCATGGGCTTCGAATGCGGCGAAACCAGAGCCGAACTCCGACACACCTTTCGGATTATTCGTGGCAGATTCGCGAGTCTCGACGCAATCATCGGACCGTGGAGGCCACAACACATCCGACAGGTGCTTTGACGTACGTCGCCGGTTGGTGACATGATCCCGCGCTCAATTCACACCCTCGCTGCGCCGTTCGGGAGAGTTGGATGCCGGAAACAAACAGTCGTCGTAATGTTCTCAAATCCGCAATCGCCGTCGTGTCCGGCGGGATATTGCAGTCCGCGATTTCGTCTCAAGCCGCTCTTGCCGAAGATGAGGCCGCTCGGCGGGACTTGAAGATTACGAAGGTCAAGACTTTCCTCTTGAAACACACGCTGAAGAAACCGTTCGGCGTGTCGGTTTCCGTGCCGCTGGCTCGGACACGAACCGCCCTGCTGGTCAAGATCGAAACGAATGCCGGGCTGGTCGGCTGGGGCGAAACCGGTCCCATCAGCGGGGCTCGCGGCACGATTGATGACCACATGCAACCCATATTGCTGGGCCGCAATCCGCTCGAATATCGCAAATTGTGGCGGTCGCTGTGGGGCGCCAACTTTGGCAACGGTATCGCTTTGGGTGCCGTGGAAATGGCGTTGAACGATCTTCGCGGCAAGGCACTCGGTCTGCCGGTGGCGGAGTTATTCGGCGGGCGCGTGCGAGACACCGTGCCGGTCTATGCCTCGACGATGAACTACACCGCAGGCCGGGAACCCGAGGAGCAATACCCGAAACAAGCCGCCGACTTCGCGAGACGCGGTTTCAAAGCCCTGAAGATGCGGTTGGGGAGATACGGCGTGGCTCGCGAGGCCCGCGTCGCGAAACTTGTCCGCGAGGCCGTCGGACCGAGTGTCAAACTCATGGCGGACGGCAACGGGGCCTACACCCTGCGGACAGCAATGCAAATGGGACGCGTGCTGGACGAACTCGGATTCGAATTCTTCGAGGAACCGCTGCCGCAATCGCCGAGATATGCCGGGTACGCGGAACTGCGTCAGAAACTCCCGCTGCCGTTGGCTGGCGGCGAAGCTTTGGATTCGAGGATCGCGGCCAAGGATCTGATCGACCGCCGCTGCATCGACATCATCCAGCCGGATCCCGCGCTGTGTGGCGGCATCGGTGAAGCACTGTTCGTGGCCGAAATGGCGGCGTTGTCTCGCATTCAGTGCATTCCGCATTGCTGGGGCGGAGCGATCGCCATTGCAGCGTCGGTCCATTTGGCGTCGCTGTTGCCTGAACCGCACTGGGGCTTCACCAAGGACACACCACTGTTGGAACTCGACCAATCGGAGAACCCCTGGCGCACGGAACTCGTCAAGCAGCCGTTCGAAGTCATCGACGGAGCCATCAAGGTGCCATCGAAGCCGGGGCTTGGTATCGAGGTGAACGAGGACGTGGTTGAGAAATACGCTCAGTGAATTTGATGAGGCATGCAGCCGATTCGCCACACACTTTGTAGGACTGTGAACGATGTCACTAACTTCCGCGCAGATTGAGCAATACCAACGCACAGGCGTGTTGACGGGCATCCGTATCGACACCGAGGCCGAGGCCGCCGACTTGCGAAAAGAATTCGACCGTCTCGAACAGGAAGCGGGACGGGAATTCGTGCAGATCAAGCTGTTCGACCGTCATTTCGAACAACGGTTTATCTGGGACATCGCCAGCCATCCCAGAATCTTGGACTGTGTCGAAGCCCTGTATGGACCGGACATTTTGCTGTTGGCCACGCATGTGTTTTGCAAGTACGGGCCCAATGAAAAGTTCGTGGCCTGGCATCAGGATCTGACGTACTGGGGATTGGAGCCCTTGGAAGAAGTCACGGCGTGGTACGCGATCGACGACAGCCACCGAGAAAACGGCTGCATGCAAGTCATCCCCCGCCGACATCACAATCAACTACTGGATCACGGCAAATCCGATCGTCCCGGCAACCTGTTGAGCGTCAATCAAGAAACTCGCGTGTCCGAGGAAGACGCCGCATCGGCGATCGACTGCGTGCTGAACGCCGGCGAGATTTCATTGCACGAAGGCACGACCGTTCACGGTTCGCTGCCGAACCGCACCATTTCTCGGCGCTGCGGCGTCACCGTGCGATACATTCCCGCGCACGTGCGACCGCTGGCGGACGGCCCGATCGGCACGGAGATGAAGTGGCAACCGATCTTGATGCGAGGCAAATATCACAACACGGGCTTCAAACTTGCTCCGGCACCCTTTCCGCTTCGTGACAACGCTTCCAGACCGGCGACTCCGACCTAAACGCGAGAATACCGTGACGCAAGTCCCGATGGCGGCACTTCACGTCGCGATGATTCAAATCACGCACACAATTTGTAAATGCGTGATAAGCGAACGAGACGTCGTGTTGGCACAGTCGTGTGATCCGTTCCGCACAATCGTCAAATCCGGATCAAGGAAGATCACCGTAAACCGTTGCAGTCGAACCGACTTACGGCGTCGGAAACGGTTGTGCCGGTTCTTCCCATTGGTGGTATTGATCGGTTGGCACGGAAGGTGCGAATCCTTTGGATTGTTCACACGGTAACGCTCGGCCCAGTCTTGTCGGTTGAATCGCTTCAACGGATTTCAACGGGCACAGCGATTCTCCAACAATCCATTAGCCACCGTTCAAGCCGAACGGATTTGCTCAAACCAAGTCGGCCTTGAGTCGCCGAAACCCACTCGGTTCACGACGAACTCGATTTAGGTCGCTACGCATACGAGTCACCGATCCGACGATTCGGCCCCGTGACTCAACTCGCCGGCCCATTGTGCGAGGAAGCAAGCACTTAGGTTTTCGCAACGCCTTTGTGTGTGAGAGACCTCGCGGAACTGTTGTGGCCGCAACAGTTCCGCCCTGACTCCAACCGACCGCTAGGTCGATTCCATATCGCGTTTCGAGGCAACACCTACTGCGAGGGTCGCCGTGAAACGCTTGCTCTCGACGGCCTACCAAGTCCGTCATTCCAAGCCGAACGGCTTTGGCAATTCCTGCGATTGGGATGCCCGACATCTAGAGACCGTTCTCAACTTCTCACGCGGATTCTATTTGCGGACATCATTCACGTTTCTTTCGCCAGATGGCGAAGTCCTTGCAAACCGGTCCAGCCACATTTGACCGCTGCAAGGTGAGTTGGTTTCTCAAACACGGAGATGCAAAATGCGAACGATCATCAGCTTGTGGAACGACGAATCCGGTGCCTTGTTGACCATGGAATTTGTATTCATGGCCACGATCATGGTCATCGGCATGATTACGGCTTGGTCGAAATTCGCCCAAGCGGTTTCCCACGAACTCATCGACCTGTCCAACGCGGTCGGCAATTTGAAACAAGACTACGCCTTCACGGGAACTCGGCACGCTGAAACGAACAAGGAACTGGCATACGCGGCCGGCTCCGGCTTTGACGACAAGGATGACGCGTGCGACTGCCAAACCTGCTGCGATATCGCTTGCGGCACGACAGGCGTCAGCGGCCACGAGAATAACTAACTAATCGGCAAGTGAGACAAAGTCGCGGAAACAACACATCGGATTGCGTGACTCGAAACAGAACAACCGCAGTGTGTGAAGCGAAAGCCGAACGCACTGCGGTTTTTTCGTGCGCGAGGCTCGACAATTCTCCAAGTGACAACACACTCCGCACGCGAGGCAGTACTCTTTGCCTGCCCCTCACCAACTCGGATGATTTCTCAACGGAAAGCCACGGATGCCGGAGACTGTCGAAGGAAACTTGTACGACTTCCCAAAATATTACGACCTCATCTTCGGATCGGACTGGAAAGCCGAATACGATTTTCTGTTGGCCTGCTTCGCAAAACACATCGATCGCAGCGTGCATCGCTTGTTCGAGCCCGCGTGTGGAACCGGTCGGTTATTGGTCAAACTCGCACAAGCCGGGTTCGCGGTGTCGGGAAACGACCTCAACCCCAACGCGGTCAAGTTCTGTAATGCTCGCTTTCAACGCCACGGTCTGGAGTCGGCGGCGGTCATCGGCGACATGTCGAACTTTCGGCTGCGCCGCAAGGTGGACGCGGCTTTCAACACCATCAACAGCTTTCGACATCTTGGCAGTGAAGCCGCTGCGGTCGGACACTTGGAGTGCGTCGCGCGGTCACTCGTCAAGGGTGGGATCTACGTCTTGGGCCTGCATCTGATCCCCACGGACTGTAATCCCACGGAAGACGAAGCCTGGTCCGCACGGCGAGGCAATCTTCAAGTCAATTCCTACATGTGGTCCAAAGGAATCGACAAGAAAGCGAGAATCGAACATCTCGGGATGTACTTTGACGTGTTCACGCCCACCCGACAGTTTCGACTGGTCGATCACATGGAGTACCGCACTTACACCAAGCGACAGTTTCAGAATCTGATTCGCAAGGTGCCGGAGTTACAGATCGAAGAAACCTACGACTTCACGTACAGAATCGACACGCCGATTGTGGTCGACGGTAGTACCGAGGACGTCGTGTTCATCCTGAAGAAAAGTTAATGGTTACCGAACCGGCCCCCAGATTTCCTCAAGGAGTCCATACATCCGTGCGTCATGCGATTTCAATTCCGCTCGGACAAACGGATAAAAATCGTTGACGCCAAAGTAGGCTTCCGTGGCTTCGGCGAAATACTCCTTGTGATTATTCAAGCCGTAATGCCGAACAGTCTTCCCAGTGAAAAGTAGCACCTTTTCGTAGATGCCTTTGTCTTTGGCTTCGTCGAAGGCCGCGATCACCTTGGGATTATCGAAGCTCAACACTTGGTCGTGATACGCGTGAGCAAGTTCATGCAGGACCACGTACGGATGCTTGGCCCACATGTGGCGGTCGAAAAGTTGTCTGGCGCGCGGGATGTGGACGTGTTTTTCCAAACGCGGATCATGCCCATGCGCCTTCAACCAGCCTTTGCTGGGGTGGTATTGCATGTTCCCAAGCTTTGGATTGTTGAGTTCCAGCCAAATTGGGAGCTTGCGCAGCTGCGCCAAACGATCCGTCGGCACGATGTATTCGACGCGCTGCAAGTGGTTCGCCAAAGCTTTGAACGCCTTCTCGCCGGTTTCCTGGTTTTCTTTTGCGAGCAACTGCGGATCAACCTTGATCGTCCAACCTTCGATCTGCTTCTCGATTGGGTCGTAGAACTTCGTAGGTTGATCGTCCGCGTGAACCGGATTCGCGACGCACGTCAAACCGGCGATCCCGACAAACAGTACTCTTATTCGAAAGAACTGACTCACGATGTCGATCTCCAGAATCTCGATGGGTTGAAGTTGCTGAATTGGTACAACATGTGGGAGCCAGTCCCGGTTTTTCAGATAGCTGCTAGTGCTTGAAGTGCCGTCTGCCGGTGAAGACCATCGCCATACCGTGTTCGTTGCAAGCTGCGATCACTTCGTCGTCGCGGACCGAACCGCCCGGCTCGATGACTGCGACGATCCCTGCCTTGGCGGCTTCGTCGATGCCGTCGCGAAATGGGAAGAACGCGTCCGACGCCACGCTGCCGCCTTGAGCACGCCCCTCGGACTTGTATCCCGCGATGTGGGCTGAATCCAATCGGCTCATTTGCCCGGCCCCGACTCCAACGACCGCGCCGTCGCGCACATAGACGATGGCATTCGATTTGACGTGTTTGCTCAGTTTCCAGCCAAACCGCAAATCGCGCCATTCGGCATCCGTCGGTTGGCGTTCGGTCACCACTTTCCAGTCAACTTCCGGATCGAGCTGGTCGTCTCGGTCTTGCACGAGCAATCCACCAGCGATCCGTCGATAGTCGAGCGACCCGGGCGTCGTCGTCGAATCCGGCCAGGGGCATTCGAGCAATCGCACATTCTTTTTCCACTTGGGCCGAGTCGTCAGCGCCTCGAACGCGGCCGGTTCGTAGCCCGGTGCAATAATGGCTTCCACAAAGCGATTCGGTTCGCACAGGTGTTCGACCGTGGCCAAATCAACTGGCCGATTGAAGCTGATGATCGATCCGAACGCGCTCACCGGGTCGCCTGCATAGGCACGATCGAAAGCTTCCGCGAGCGACTCTGCGATCGCACAGCCGCAGGGATTGTTGTGTTTGATGACGACGGCGGCGGGCTCGGCAAATTCACGCACGATCGACAGTGCGGCGTCCAAGTCCAGCAGGTTGTTGTAAGACAGTTCCTTCCCGTTTCGTTGCGTCGCCCCGGCAAGGGTCGTCGCGGCGGCGTCCGATTCCACGTAGAACGCGGCGGACTGATGCGGATTCTCGCCGTAGCGAAGTGGAAACCGTCGAACGAAATTCAGGCTCAGTTTTTCCGGAAACTCCGCTACGCAGTCGGAATCATCATTCGCGGGATCCGTAATTGTCGCCATGTAGTCAGCGATTGCGCGGTCATAGCTCGCCGTCACCTCGAATGCCGCAGCGGCTAGTTGTCTACGAAATGATTGATCGAGCCGATTTGATCGCAGGCGTTCGAGAACCTCAACGTACTGTTCAGGTTGAGACACGATGGCGACATAGGCATGGTTCTTCGCGGCGGAACGCACCATGCTTGGTCCGCCGATGTCGATCTGTTCGATCGCTTCCGGAATCGTGACGCCCGATTTCGCGATCGTGTCTTCGAACGGATAGAGATTACACACGACAACCTGAAACGGCACGATTCCGTGTTCTTGGATGGCGGCCCGATCCGTGTCGAGATCCGGGCGTCCGAGAATTGCTCCGTGAACTTTCGGATGCAGCGTCTTCACTCGACCATCCATGATTTCGGGGAAGCCGGTGTACGATGAAATGTCGATGACGGGAATCTCTCGCTCTTCCAAGAACCGACGCGTTCCGCCGGTCGAGATCAGCTCAAAACCCAAATCCACAAGTCCGAGCGCAAATTCGGCGAGACCTTCCTTGTTGCTTACGCTGATCAATGCTCGTTGGTGCTGTTCACTCAATTTCACGCCCCCGCTCATGAAAACCGGTTAATGGCAAACAAAAAACGCGTTCCCAAGGAGGAACGCGTTTGGTCATTTTGATTCAGCGTGACTGTCGACCTCTGCGATTAGCGAGACAAGAAGGCCACAACCTGGTTGATGTCCACCGGCAAGCTCACTTCGTCAAAACCGAGCAACGATGTAACGGTTGCGCGAAGCTGATCCGGCTCGAAACTCAGCCAACTTGCTTGCGGTAGCGTGATCGATTCCTGAATCGCGCCATAGTACTTCTTGAGATTCGGACGATTACGCAGCGTAATGACATCCCCGGCTCGCACCCGAATTGACGGTCGATCGACCGTCTTGCCATTCACTTGGAAATGGCGATGCACGATTCCCTGACGAGCCTGCGGTCGCGTGAGCACGAAGCCCGCGCGACGCACCACGTTGTCCAAACGGCGTTCGCAAAGGATCAGCAATTGTTCGCCGGTGTTGCCTTTGAGTCGCCGAGCGGCATTGAAGTACAGCATCAACTGTCGTTCGCGGATTCCGTAGTAATACTTGATCTTTTGTTTTTCGGCCAAAGCCAAGCCATAGTTGGAGACTTTTCGACGACGCGTGTGCATTCCGGGCGGCTGCCCTTCTCGCTTTTCCATTGTGCGAATCGCACCGGCGGATTCAAAAACCTGAGCATTCAATCGCCGGTTAATGCGTCCTTTTGGTCCGGTATACCGTCCCATCTCTGTCGATCTCCAAGGAGTTACTTGATTGTTGAATTCGCCGGAACATCAAACGCCGCAACACATTCCGCATGCGCGAACCACCGATGAAAGTGCGAAAGGCGGGGCAATTTACGGGGCGATATTCGAGAATGCAAGTCAGGCACCGGTCTGAGCGATGCCGAGCGTTGCATGTCAGCTTTGCGGTTGGTCCTGCAAGTCCCAAACGACGAACGGCGTCCGAACTCCTCGCCCGCGTTCGGTCGATAAGAACACCTGCAAGACAACTTCCCGGATAAGAAGTAGAACGTGAGGATGTCGCGCGGATGTGGTTTGTTTGAGTTTCGACCTCTCATTTCCAAACTGAAGTTTGGGAACGAAGTCACGCCGGATAAGATGTTCACGCTAAATAAGTTGCCACAAACCGAAAGGTGGAAGATGGCTCTCAAGACGGAATATGGACCGATTTCCTGGGAGAGGATGATTCGAGCCGTGGAAAAAGTCCGAGAGCGACTGGAGCGAGCGACCCGAACGCTGGAAGCCGCCGGCATTGATTACGCCGTGATCGGCGGCAATGCCGTGGCCGCGTGGGTGTCGCGAGTGGACGAAGCCGCAGTTCGAAACACCCGAGACGTCGACATCTTGATCCGACGCTCGGACCTCGATGCGTCGATTCCGGCAATGGCGGCTGCTGGGTTTGTTTATCACCACGTCCGCGGCATTGACATGTTCTTGGACGGTCCCGCCGCAAAAGCCAGAGACGCAGTTCACCTGCTGTTTGCCAATGAGAAAGTCCGTGACGATGATGCGGTCGCGGCACCGGAAGTCACCGAAAGCGAATGGGACCAAGCCTTTCGCGTTGTAACGTTGCAGGCTCTGGTTCGTATGAAACTGACGTCGTTTCGCGACAAAGACCGCACGCACCTCCGCGACATGTTGGAACTTGAGCTAATCGACTCCAGCTGGGTTTCACGGTTACCCGAACCGCTGTCCGATCGCTTGCAGGAACTGATCGACGACCCGGATGAACGTTAATGTCGATACCTTTGCCGAGGCATTCCTCAACCAAGCCCAGGGTTGCCGCCGTAGCAATGCACCCTGGGTTGGAAGATCAAGGACTGAACGGTGAACCCACTCAAGCTGGATTATCTCGACCAAACGACCTGGTACCCGGCGAGCTAGCCGTTTGCATTATCTGAGGCCGGCCAACTCTTGCAGGGAATGCCAGTTTTCAAGCCGTTCCGCCTTGGATTGCTGCAAGACCTCCGACGGATTGCCGTCTTTGTCGAAATGCTTCGAAAAGCGGCCTTCGCTGCGGCAGAAGTCGATGAAGTCGACGACTTCCTTGGTTTTTGGATTCGTCCACCAGTCTTCTTTCACGGCGGGATTGCCCTGCAACGACAGGCGGGTTTTGATCGTATTGCCTTTGCGCGGATCAAAGATCAGCAGCGGAAAGGCGCGAGTGTCGACTGCCAATCGAGCCTGATCCGTTGCCATGTTGTCGGCCACGCCGTGTTCCGGTTGGCAGGTGGTGTAACAGTTGATGACTGCGGGACCGTCGAATTCCAATGCACCGAGCACGCACTTATAGAAGTGGTTCATATGGGCACACGTGGTCTGAGCGACGAACGTTCGCGGGTGCATCATCGCGATCTGGGCGATCTCCTTGCGTGCTTCAGTCTTGCCTTGGATCTTCTTGCCATGAAAGCTCATCTTCGCGTTTTGGCCGGTGTAGGAACTGGTTGACGCTTGGCCGCCCGTATTCGAATACACCTGCGTATCCAGCACGAAGACCTTGACGTTTTGCCCCGAAGCCAGCAGACGCGACAGCGATTGAAAACCGATGTCGAACATCGCGCCGTCGCCGCCGATACACCAGATCGGCTTCTCCGCCCAGCCCAGTTGGTCCCAACGCAGGCGGACTCCAATCGCGTCGGCGGCCGCGTTCTCGAACAGCGAATTGGTCCACGGCACCAGGTATGGGTTATACGGGTATGTCGATGTATAAACGGTGTTGCAACCCGTGGCGGCGACAATGCCCCATTCGTTGCCGTACTTCAAACCGGTGGCCGAACACATCATCCGCAACGCGGTTCCTTCGCCACAACCGGCACAAGAACCAGCCCCACCGACGTACACATGAGTCCGCTCCTTAAGCATCATGTCCACCAACAGATTCTCGTTGATGTACGATTCGTCCGAAGGCCCGATTTGCTTGAAGTAGCGGTGGTTCTTGCGAATGTCCTCCATCGTTTCGTCGGTCTTCGCGACCATCTTCAGGGCCAGGTCGTCGCAAACCGTGACGCATTCTGCACAGCCCTTGCACTTACTCGGATCAATGATGATCGCGAATCGACCGCCCTCTTTGCCCTTCTTCTGCGGACCGTCGTAGTACTTGCGAGTCTTGGACCATTGGTATTCGAAGGAAGCTCGATCTTCTTCCGGAACGTCTTCCAAGCGAGTGTTGAGGTCGGACTCCGCAAGCACCTTGCCGAGAATCGCCGTGTCCGGGCATTCAGTGACGCAATCCATGCAGCCGGTGCAGTTTTCCGTGATGTACAGCGGAATCTCAGGAGCGACATAGCTGAAGTCTCGCAACGCGGCGGTGCCGGCCGGAATCAACGAGCGGGCCGTCGACAGGTCCGCCGGCAAATCTCCAGGTCCGCTCCCGTCTTCGTACCCGGCGATAATCCGTTCGTTGAAGTCGTTCACATCGAGCACGGGCAAATTGACGGGAATGTAGTCGCTGTCCAGCAAAGTTCCGTAGCAATTGTTGTTGTACGGATCGCGATGACTCGCGGAGTTCATTCCAGTTTTCGGAGGGAGTGCTGTGGTCGACATGATATGCCTCATTAGAAACGGATGTCTTGAGTCCACAAGCGAAGTCAAACAGTGTGTTCGAGGACTTCGCGGAATCGCCCGCGTTTAAGCGGAGCGTTTCGGTTGTCATCAATCGTAAGCTTCAGCCCTGAATCAGCGATGCCGGAATCTCTTTCATCTCGCTGTAACCGCGTTTCACGCACGTCAGGTTGTCGCGCACGACCTGCTCGCCGCGTTTGCCGAAGTACTTGCGAAGCGCGTCTTCAACCCCGACATAAACTTCCTCGTCCGACATCCCGCTGTCCGCAGCGTACGGTGTCAGTTTGAGAAACGCACCGAGCAAGACAATGCCCTGCATTCGCATTTCCAAGTCCGCGACCGATGCAACTTCGCGAGCAATCTGCACCATATCCGCGTAGAAGATTCGCAGGTTCCGGTCCCGAATCGTCTTCTGTTGGTGTTCCGGGATTCGCTTCCAGACCTCTTCGGCTTCGGCATAAGGACTCTGCATGAAGACCGCACCGCCATCGACCAATCCCACCAGCGGGTTGCCGCTGAAGAGCGCGTTGCTGTCGTTCAGCGTGATCAAGTCCACGTAATTCAATTCGCTGTGCGAAAAGATGTGCGAGTCCGCGATCGTCAGATAGTACGTGGTCGGCAAGCCTTTCTTTTCCGATCCGTACTTGGGATAGGCTTGCACGTCCTTGCCGAACACTTGTCCGCCGATCGTCGCAATGACCTTGTTCGTGGTTACGGAACCGAATCCGCCCACCGAATGACCTCGCATGGAATAGGCACCGCTGGGACGGAGATCCGGATCCACGCCCATTCGCAGAGCTGTGGGATGTTCGATGCCCACCGTGAAGAAATGCGGACCTTCTTCCTGCATATTGCGAAACGCCGCGATGATGTCGCCGGGGCGAACGTCTCGGCTGCCGAGTCCCGCGGCCGCGTGGTGAATCTTCGGAATCCGCTCGATCGTGTCCATGCCGTTCTGGCCGTTGTAGGCATCGCAGAATGCGGCTTTGATTTCGCGGGTGAGATGGTTTCCGGTCGTGGACAACGGGTCGTCCATCCGTTCGAACACCGTGAACGCCACGCAATTTTGCAGAGCCTTCACAATCCGCTGATTTGGAAACGGACGGAAGCAATAGATATTGAGGCAGCCGGCTTTCACGCCGTGTTCGCGAAGCCAGTCCACCGTGGTTTGGGCGGTTTCCATGTAGCAGCCCATGCCCACGAGGATGTATTCCGCATCATCGCACAAATAACCATCGACGAAGTCGTACTTGCGACCGGTCGCCAATTCGAATTCGTGGAACGCTTCGGCCAACGCCGGCTCGCACATGTCGTAATACGTCCGTTGCGCGATTTTGCCCTTCATGTACGAGTCTTGATTCTGAACCACGCCGGACATGATCGGATTGGCGGTGTCCATCAAGTTCATCAAC
Organism: Planctomycetota bacterium; assembly: GCA_027622115.1. Lineage (GTDB taxonomy): Bacteria > Planctomycetota > Planctomycetia > Planctomycetales > Planctomycetaceae > JAQBZS01. Next base: position 13,565 of record JAQBZS010000014.1, read on the forward strand.
TTGTCTTCCGGCTTCCCGATAAAATCCTTCATGAACTCGGGCTCGGGAAGCCGCACGGTTTCTACGGTATGCGTGGTCAGAAATCCGTCTTGGACATTCATGAACGGCGTGAATGACGCTTCCGCGGCTCGACGCGAGATCAGACAAAGATCGCCCGCTTCTTGAGCATTGCGACCGAACAGAATGCCCCAACCGCAATCCGCCACGCTCATCACGTCGTCGTGACCGGCATGCACATTCAAGCTGTGGCTGGTGAGTGCTCGCGAACCGATGTTGAACACGACCGGCAGCCGCTTGCCGGAAATCGTGTACAGCACTTCCTTCATCAGGACCAAACCTTGCCCCGAAGTGAAGTTGGTGACTCGCCCGCCGGCCAGTGCAAATCCTTCGCAGAATGTAGCGGCGGAGTGTTCGCTTTCGGGCTCGAAGAAGACCAACTGGTCGCCCCACAGATTCGGGATGCCGTTGGTCACTGCGTTGTTGAAGCCGCTGCCCATGGTGGTCGAGCTGGTGATGGGGAAGGCACCCGACCCTTGCGATACCTTAGTTTCCACCCAGACCACCGCTTCCGCACCGTCGCAAGTTGTTGGCGTCCCGGGATAAGGGGCTTCGGACTCGGTGGACTCAGAATCGATGTCGAGTTCGGTTTCTTCAATCGTACCAACTGCCATTTGAGCCCTTTCCTGGGGTGCGTAAACGCCTCGTCAAGTGGCGCGGAGCGCGAGAGGCTGTTCAAAGAGTTCTTGGATTCAGTGACAAAAAGATGTGAGTCGCGGACTGCGAAGTGTAATCGGGAAGCGGAAGAGGGGAAAACGACCCACCATGCTAATGGTGACCGACGACTTTACAAGTTCGCACGCGGCTGAGTCTCCCACGCAGCATCCATGCGGGGTCCGATTGACGTGCCCGGCGGCGGGACAGGCTTCTCCAATAATTCAGGACAATCACGAATCCATCGCTGCCAATTCGTGGTTGTCCTGAATTCGTGGGGCGCTCATTGATCCAAATCGCACACCCGTTCACGGTCATCCTCGCGCCGTGCCTCACCGCTGAATCGCCTGCGCCAAATCAATGGCACGCACCAGCCCATTGCGGCTGGTGAATTGCGGCTTGCCCGAATTCAGTTCGTTCGGCTGCAAGTAGTCCTCCGGGCGGCACGTCATGACGATGATCTGCGTCTGTTTCGCGCTTTGACGGAACATGTCCCGGAACCACTGCATCCGCTGCGGGTCGCTCTGAGTCAGTTGATCATCCAGAACCAGCACCGATTCCAACTGCTCGGCGATGCACAGCCGCAAAATCGTCGAGAGCTGTTCGCGAGTACCGACCGACATCCGATCGACTTCGCGAGTTTCACCGTTGACCATCACGCCTTGCGTCTCCAAGGCCGGACCAAGCTGCATTCCACCAACTCGACCGGAGGTCAGCTTGCCGAAACGCTCGGCAATCGAACCGGTCAACGCCTGTCCCAAATGAGCCGCCTCCGCGTTCTCGACGTCACGAAGCGTTTCCAACAGCAGCTTCCAGCCGTTGAGATTCAATTCTTCGTCGGCTTCGTCTTGCTGTTTTTGAGTGAGGGCCTCGGTGTCTCTCGCCAAACGCCCGCGAGCCGCATCGCCACCGACGACCTTCAACGCACCCTCTTGCTCGTTGATGCTTTTCTCGATCCGAGCCACGGTGTCTCGCTTCACCTCCAATCGCTGCTTCATCTCCGCGAGGTCTTCTCGGGTCGCGTTTGCGATTGGAGGCTTCAGTGTTTTGAACTGATCTTCGAGTTCCTTGAGAGCAGATTCATTGGTATTCAGATCGATTGCTTCGAATTCGGCTTTCCGTGCCCGAACTTCGCCACTCGTCGTATTGAAGGCCTCGCGGGCTTCGGCGGTTTGACGTTCCAGGTCGAGCTTCGTTTGACGCGCGTTGGCAATCCGCTCGTTCGCGGTGTCGAGTTTTTTCTGCGCGTTGCTCAGCGCCGTCTGACGTGCTCGATTCAATTCCTTGTGCTGAGCGTCCAGCGTTTCTCGCTGCTTCCGCAATTCCAGCAACCGCGCGGACGCCCCGTCGAGCACCGACCGCCACGGTTCCGCGAGTTCACTTTCCGCACGCTGCATGTCGGCGGTCGTTTCCGCGATCTTTTGCTCCAGCGCGACAACTCGCTCTTCGTCGCGAGCCGAATTCAACTTGTGCGTTTCGACATCTTGCCGCTTGGTCGTGATCAACGCCCCAACCGCTTCGCCTGGGTTGGACGAGCCCTTCGCAGCCGGTTTCAATTGCCGAGCTTGTTTCGCGATTGCGTCTCCGTCGAATTTCGTCAGTTGCGAGGAAAGTCCGTCGAACTCCGATTGCAATTCGCCGACCGTCTGTTCCGCAGCAGCGCCCGCTTCGATCTGACGTTGGTTCGAGGCGATGTCGCGAGTCAGATCGTCGCACCGACGCTGAAGCGTGTCTTGTGCGAGCCTCGCGGTTTCCAGCTCGTCCAGCGTGGCCACTTTGGCCGCCTTCAATGCCGGTGCGACTTCCTTGTCCCACCGTGCGGACAGTTTCCGATGTTGGTCCCGTGCGGTGGGTTTTCCGCCGTGAATGACGATATCCGCGATTCCGTCGATCGCCAGTTCCAGCCGACTGTCTGATTCGAATGTCGTCGTCGAACGGGGTTGCAGTTCATGCTCGGCGGTTGCTGTTCCGGAATCGACGGAAACCGACAATGACTGTTTCGCGTTGACTTCGACAAGCAACCCGACGTCCAGCCGAGCTTCCGCGACACGCAGGTCTCCCTGCAATTGCTGCATCCCTTGAATGCTTTCGCGGTCGGCAACCTTCGTAGCCTTGAGTTGCCGTTCGAGTTCGGCGAGTTCTTGTTCGAGTTTCTGAGTCTTGGCCGTCAGCTCTTGAACCACACCCAACTGCTTCTGAGCGTCGGTCAATCGTTTGAGCACGTCTTGATGCCGATGCCAGATTTGCAGCCCCGTCAACGCCGCCAAGTCTTGTTCAGCCGTCTCAACAACCTTGCGAGCCTCAACAAGTTTCCGCTTCGACTCCGCCACTTCAACTTCCGCCGAGTGCAGTTCGTCCGCCAATTTGCGGACGCGTTCCGCCTGTTGCTGCGTCTGAGCCACGCGTTTTTCTTCGGCGTCCAGTTTGAGCAATTCCTTTTCGTTCTCTTGTTGCTGGATGCGTCGTTGCGCGGCGGTTTCGTCGCTGCTAGCGATCCGCAGAGCTTCCTTGGCCGCTTCCAGACCGGCCTCGGCCGTGCTCACGGTCTTGTCGGTGGCTTCGAGTTTTTTCTTAAAGGACTCGGCTTCCGCACTCAACTTTTCCTGCCGACCAAGCAGCGCCGTGTAGTCGTGGTGAATCTTCTGAACCCGCTCGAATTCCGCATGAGCTTTTTCGACCTTCGCTTCAAGCTCGTCTCGGTCTCGCAGATACGACTCCAGTTCCGTGCAGGACTTATTTTCCGCCTCATGGTGTTCTTTGGCTTCGAACAGTTCATTTCGCAAGGTGTTGATCGTCTTGCGCACGTCTTCGCTGTTTTCTTCGTCGCGGCGACTTTGTTGCACGCGGTCCGCCGCCTTGGCCACTTCGTCGCTCAGTTTCTTCCACGGCGAATTCTTGCCGGACTTCTTCTGGCCCTTCGTTGTGAACGCTCGATCGAAGTGGCCCTGAGATTCGGCCAGCACCTTGGCGAACAGCGGGTCCGTAGCCAGCGCCTGCAATGCGCCGGTCAGGAGCTGTCGACCGGATTCGTCGTAATCCTCGCTGAGTTGCTGGTTGAGCACGCCGGTCACATCGTCCTGTCGCGGCAACAGGACCGACGTCAAATAGGTGGTCGGCACGCCGTTGGGAGCACCTTTCGAACCTGGTCCGGGAATGCCCCACTTCAGCAGTTTGCGGATTTCGCCATCCACATGACGTCCCTTGGCGAGCAGCGAAAAACTGACGCCGTCCTTCGATTCGTCGAGCACGGCTTTGCCCTTGCTCGCCGCACCGAACGTTTTCTTCACGCGCCAAAACCGTTGTTCTTCGGTTTGAAAGACCAATTCCACGTAGGGCGCGTCGTCGCTGTTCCAGCGAATCCAGGGCTTGTGAGCGGCCGACGTCGATTGCAGCAGTAGCGCGGCACGAGCGGCCTCGGCGGTCGTCGACTTGCCGAGTTCATTCGGCCCGTAGAGCACATTCAGCCCCGGCCCGAATTCGACATGACTCGAAACAACACCGGCAAAGTGCTCCATTTTAAGACTGACAAATCGCATCCGGAAAACTCCGCTGCCATGCAGTTCGTAGACTGTTTCGAATCGAGCGAGTGTGAAACGTCACACTTGCAGAGATTTCTGCGATTCGCCAAACGTCAGGGCGGCGATGTTGGCGGAAAGATGCATCGCGAACAACTCATTGACAAGCGAGTATGTTCGGCCCTGCAATCTGATCCAGGAGATTGAGATGGTCGAAATCGTGTTGGACACCGAACAAGCCACACAGGTGGTTGACAGTGAAACAATGAATTCACTGATCGATCTCGATTCGAGTTTCGAAAACCAACCGGTCCCAACTCCCCGGCGTGGTCCCGTGCCAACTCCACCGGACTCAACCAGCGATCCGCTTGCCCCGACGGCGTCCAGCTCGACATCAAGACCGTCCGCAGAGTGGCCGAGCAATTCGGCGAACTTCTGCTGGCCCTCCGCCGCCGAGACGTACTGGCCTTTCGAGACGGCACGCTGCCCCGCACCCGAGACCTGGCTGGCCGGCGAGTCGTCATGCAGATCGACGGCGGCCGCATTCGGATTCGCAAGACGCGGAAAAAGAAGGGCAAAAACGGCCGCCGCAAGTTCAAGACAAAATGGCGAGAACCCAAAGTGCTCACGATCTTCACCATCGACGAATCCGGCAAGATGGAGAGCAAGAATGCCTTCCGCTTGATCGACGGTACGCTGCAAGGACCGGACCATCTGGCCGAACTGGCGGCGTGTCACCTGTGGCGGCTGGGGGCGGGCGATGCGGAGTCGGTGACGTTCGTGGCCGACGGTGCTCCGTGGATTTGGGAGCGGCTGAAGTGGATCGTCAAGCGAGCCGGAATTCCGGCGGCCCGGGTGAGCGAGGTCCTGGATTTCTATCACGGGTCGCAGCACATCGGCGCGGCGCTGAAGGCGTGCGGCGTGAAGGGCAAGGACCGCAAACGCGAGTTCGCCAACTTGCGGAAGTCGCTCAAGCGAGGCCACTGGCGCGTGGTGGTGCAGCGGCTGCTGGAGCTGGGCGGCGACGAGGAAGAGGGCTCGTCCTTTTGGACGGAGATCGCGTACTTAAAGAAGCACGGGACGGTCGGTCGTTTGGCGTACGGGAAGTTCCGCGGCGCGGGCTTGCCGATCGGGAGCGGTGCGATCGAGAGCACAATCCGTCGGTCGATCAATCTTCGCTTGAAGGGAAATTCAATGTACTGGTGCGAGGAGAATGCTGAGTCGTTGTTTTCGGTTCGAGCGTTATTGCTGACGGAGAGCTGGGATTCGGCGACGTCTCGGATGCGAGCGAGCCAACGTTTGGCGTCAGGTCGAGATTGGCAGTGGTCAGCTCCGGCGACGGTTCAGGAACTCAAATCGGAGTCGCCAGTCGAGCCGCCAGGTGCGAAACCCCGTAAACCGCAACTAGTTACGTCGGCCTAAGTAGGCCACGTTTCGGGATCACGCCCCATCATTGAAGCAGTCACGCGATCGTTCCAGATCGGTGATCTGTGTTTGACGGCACTTTCCATCCGGACGCACCATCAAGACAGTCGTGCCGACCGTGACCTTTCAGGAAGTTATTCGTAAACGCGTTGACCGAATCACGTTTTTGACACGCCACACGCAACCGAATCACTTTCGTGCAGACAATCCTGTTTGGCCGGGCTACAAGCCTCTTCAAATCAGAAAAGGGTGATCCGATGAAAGAGATCGACGACTTTGCCAAGAAAACGGACGCAGGCGTGTTCAAGAACATCAGTCGAAGCAATGTGGTCACCGGACTCAAGGCGAGAGTTGCCAAGCCCGAGTTGATCGATCAAGGCACGAGCAGTTTGTGTGGACCTGCAGCTCTCATGTTTTCCGTGCTCAGGAAGGACGCAAAGCAGTACGTGAAATATGTGACGTCGCTCTACGACACCGGCCAGGCCGCGTTGGGAGATACGTTCGGGATTTTCGTCAAGCCGGGAGAGGACTGCAAGAAATTCACGCCCAGCAACGATATCTCGGCCGTGGATTGGATTGCGCTGGCCAGCCTGCGTGATTCCGAGAACGACTTTCTCGACTACCAATCTCCCAAGGACCAAACGGCCGGAATCACATCGCCATCCATCCTAAGCGTGTGGTTGAAACAATGCGGCTTTGCGGATCGCAAGAATGAAACCAACGTGTTCTTCACAAAGGACAAAGCCAACTTGGTTGAGGCGTCCGATCTTCACAAAAAGCAGCACACGGTCTGTTTGTTGTGCAAGGGCGACACCGTGAAAAACATCAAAGGTGGCGTCACCACGGTGCCGTCTCATTGGGTCGTTATGACCAGGCCTGTCTCATTTGTCGGCGACAATATCGCCCTGGAAGTTTTCACTTGGGGAGGTAAGCGTTCGCTCAACATGCCGTTGTCCACGTTCCTGTCGACGTACTTCGGCTTTGTGTCCGGCAAACGCTAGAAGCTATCTGAAAAGGGGTCTGACCCTT
>JAQBZS010001024.1 GCA_027622115.1 Planctomycetota bacterium
ACCCGACCCCTTCGCCCTCTCCGAGTTCAAAACCTGCTTGAACTGTTTCCCGTGCTTAACCCGAGATTTTCAACACGCTAATGCACGACATTGGCTTTATCGGTCCCCACTTCGTAACGATGATCGCCAAACCTCAATACCCAAAGGACTTAGAACCGCCATCACATCGTCAAACCGCTTGTTGACAGGCACAAAAACACGAAATAGGATCGACGAAGTTCTCGTTGCGTGGTCTAGTTTGGGGAGTTGCCGATGCGCCTTTCAGCCCTATCCGTTGGTTTGGTGATTCTATTTTCGGCACAACTCCCCGCCCAAGAGTCACCACAAATCCGCGCTGCAATGGACCGCGGGATGAAGTTTTTGGATTCCGCCAACGTACTCGGCGGCACACGCGGCTTGGTGGCATTGGCTATGATCAAGGGCGGGCGGGACGAGTCCCACCCCAGCGTCCAGAAACTCATGGCCTTCACGCTCGCCCGCTGTCGGACGGGCAAGTACGTGACCGAATTCACCGAAGTCTATGGCATCGCCTTGGACGTCATGTTGTTGGCCAATGCGAATGCTGCCAAGTATCGCCCGCAAATCCAGATGATCACGGATTATATCCTTGCGCGGCAGCACGGCAGCGGACCTTGGGACTACCCCGGTACATGGCAAGGTGGCGATACCAGCCAGACTCAATACGCGTTGCTGGGATTGTGGGCCGCCCAACGCGCGGGAATCGACATCCCAATCGGCGCGATCGAAAATGCCGCCCGCTGGTTGATCAAGACTCAACAAACCGACGGTGGATTTCGCTATCACCCGGTCGACCCAACCGGCGTGGATATGCTCCCGCAAGACCTGTCGATGACGTCCGCCGGAGCGGCAACGTTGGGCATCGCCCGGATTATGCTCTATCCGGACGCGATGAAGGAAAAACCCAAGAAGAAGGTGGACAAGAAAAAGTTCGGTATCTTGCAGAAAGTGGAAGTCGAAGCGCCCGAGGAAGAAAAGAAGGCGGAGGCCAACAGTCGCAAGCCGAGCATGAGTATCCAGTCGTTTTCCACCCCAATCCAACGAGCCTTCGGGTGGATGACTCCGCAATTCCGCGTCGTGGGAATCGGTAGCTTCAGTTATTACTACCTTTACACCATCGAACGCCTCTTTGCGCTTGAAAACAAGAGGGCGTTCGCCGGTCGCGATTGGTATGGAGAGGGATCGTCGCAGTTGATTAAGCTGCAAGAATCGGACGGATCGTGGAAAAAGGAAGCCGGTCGGACCAATTCGGGAGTGGAAGGCCAAACTGCGTTCGCCATCCTGTTTTTGGCGCGTGCGACGGGCCGAGTCCTCGGCAACGTACCACCCGCCGGTGCCGGGTTGCTCAAGGGTGATCGGGGCCTCAGAGCGGACCTCACTCTGACTGCCGAAAATGGCAAAGTCGTCGAGAAGAAGGATCTCGGACCCTTGGATCAACTGCTCGATCAGTTGAGCAAAGTCGACAATCTCGACGTCGAAGAAGTCCAGAAGGCGATCGTGGAAAAGGTCCAGGTTGGCGACCGCGAGAAGCTCATCAAAGAGCGAGACAAGCTGGTGATGCTCGTCGATCACGCCAATCCGGAACTCCGTAGGATCTCCGTTTGGGCACTCGGGCGGACCGACAACATCCGCGACGCGCGGTTGCTGATCGGTCGGCTGAAGAACGACACAAGCGTGGACGTGATGGTTGAAGCGAGATACGCGTTATGCAGTCTGGCTCGACGCCCCCGTGGATTCGGCTTGTCGCCGTTGCCGTTCAAGGAAGGCGAATACGAAGCCATGACGGAAAAACAGCGGCAAGAACGAATCACCGAGTGGCGTGAGGAAACCTTCGACAAGTGGAGCCGCTGGTACATGGCGGTCAGGCCGTTCGACGAACGCGCCGACATCGCGCCCTTCGATCGCAAGTATCGCGATCAACCACCGAAGTGATCGATTCGACGCGATCGCAGTCCGTCAATGAGCCGTTTTGGCGCTAGCGGCGGTTTTCCCAAGTACCGCGGAACCGTGGCTAGCGCCAAAACGGCTCGTGAATAATCCAGGCGAGTCGCGCGGGAATGCCGTTTCACGAAGCACAAATGCCGACGATGTCTGCCAACAGCAACGTTGTGGTTTTGGGCGGTCAAGGATTCATCGGCAGCGCGGTGGTTGAATACCTGCAATCTCGATCCGATCTCGATTGCACGCCGGTTTCGTCCAGCAACTGCGACTTATTGCAGTTGGACCGTTGCATCGAAACTCTCTCGCCCATCGTTCGCGGCGCGGTGGTTGTGTTTGCCGCCGGGATACCCCGTTTGCGCGGCGATACCGTGGACGCCATGTTGGACAACCAACGCATGGTCCACAACTTGATCGATGTGTTCCGCATCGCGGTGCCGCAAAAGGTCGTCTTCCTGAGTTCCGTTGAGGTGTACGGGCCGTCGGCAACACGACCCATTACGGAAGAAACGCCGCTGCGTCCGATGCGTCGCTACGCAATCGGCAAAGTTGCCGCAGAAATGGGACTGCAAGCTTGGCAGCGTGAATCCGGATGTCCGTTGGCCATTCTGAGGCTTCCCGGAATTTTCGGTCCGAACGACGCGGGCCGCGGGCTCATTGGGATGCTGGTGAAAGCAATTCGAGCACAAACGGAATTCCGACTGATCGGCGACGGATCCGCTTTGCGTGATTTCGTTTGGGTTCAGGATGTCGCTCGACTGATTGGTGAGTTGATCGGCACCAAATTCGACGAGCTGATCCTCAACTTAGCCACGGGTCAAAGTGAGTCCGTCAGCGCCATCATGCAACGGCTCTTCGCACGTTTCGGCGAGTGCCGCGTCGTCCACGCACCGACCGCCGAGCGGGATTGCGATCTTGTGTTTGACACATCTCGATTGCAAAAAGCGGTCCCCGGATTCAAACCGACCCCACTTGGCGAAGGGTTGGCCGCTTACGAGACCGGGCGTCGCAAAACGCCGTAAGGCATTCGATGGGATTCGGGCGTTCTCCACCGACCCACCCTGGGAGCCGCAGCGTTCTCCACCGACGCGGGGTCACCTGTTCCGAAATTCGGTTGCGCGGAGCCCGACCCTGGGAGCCGCACCGCTCTCCACCGACCCCGCGTCGGTGGAAGCAACGACTGACAAGCTACTGGACGGCCG
>JAQBZS010001025.1 GCA_027622115.1 Planctomycetota bacterium
AGAGTCTGCGCCAGCCCGCGAAGCGGTTAAGTTCAACGGCATGGTTAACCACGAAGGCGTGCCACTTTACAGCCGATATCCGCCAATCCACACGGTGTTGATATCAGCCTGCATCGTCTTGGGCGAACTGACCGGCATTCACCATCACTGGCTGCTGTATGTCGTTGCCTGTTTGGGACACGCGGCCAGCGCGACACTGTTGTTCTGGTACGGTTGCCGCACCTATGGCCGGAAGGCGGCACTCTTGGCGGGCGTCGCCTGGCTCGCTTACGTGCCAATCACGTGGGCCAATATAACACTCGCAAGCGACATCCTCTTCGTACCGCTTGTCCTGGCCGGATGCTGCCTGTGCGCATTGGCATCCGAGCGCGACTCTTCGCCGCACGATCGCGTTGGCGAGTCTTTGTGGGCTTTTGCTGGGACTGGCAATGTTGACCCGAGGAATCGGGGTTGGTCTGCCATTCGTGTGCGGGGCGTTACTGTTTACAGGAGGCAAGGGGGATCGGTCCTCTCAATCGGTTTCAATCCGAGTCGTCTCGTCCATATCGGTTTGCGGCGCGGCTGCATTGACGATCCTTCCGTGGGAATACTGGCTCTTGAAAGAGACGAATGAGTTTCATTTGTTGCGAACATGTGGTGCCGCGCCGTCAATCGTGGACGGGCTGGGATACAATCGTGCTCGCCCGGATCGTGCTAAGTTGAGTGTCCCGAAACTCGATGTGGCACCAGAAGTCCAAGAGTTAATGGTCGATGTCGATACGAAAGCTGCTGCGGGGCAGCTAGCTTCCGCCAGCGACCTCTTCCATTGGGGGATCGAAAAACTCAAGTCATCACATGGGGCACTCATTCGACTGCTTCTGTTGAAGGTGGGCAGAAGTTGGTACGCAACTGATACTCACCGCCGGGAGGGAGTGCTATTACTGATTCAGCTTCCTCTGATCTGCCTTGCAATTGGGGGACTGGTGCTTTCCCGAAGTGAGAAGAGTGGCAATCTGAAATGGCAACTGTCAGTCGTGCTAATCTTCTATTTCTGGGGCATGACCGTTATAGCACTGTCAATCGTGCGCTATATGGTGCCGGTCATGCCATTCGTGATCATGCATGGTGCGGCAGGCGTTACACGGGCAGCGAGCATGTGGCGATCAAGAAAATCGTCAGCCGTGCCGTCTCGTTTGGCTTGAGAATGTCGACGAGAGATTGAGCACAAATTCAGCGGTCCACTGCCAACTTTAGACATGCCAATTTTGGCCGGGCGAGTCCGAGACATCGCAATTGTTGTGCGCCGGGGCGCCATTCGTGGTCGAACAGGGGATTCGGGTGTAGGAAGGCGTCAAATCGTCGGTTCACGAATTGTCGAGCGGAAACTGACGAGTGCTGATTTTGATCGGAGGGCGAACCAACTGCCGGAACCTGGGCCTGGACGCCAAGCCTTACTGCCCCGTCAGTGGTCGTCCGGTTGGTGGTGGCGGCGGTTGCTGCCAATTCCAGTTACTCGTGTAGGCGATGTTCAGCCACGACGTGTCGATCAGCTTGCCCCCGTCCCGTTTCGAGATCAACAAAGCGTCCAGCAATCCGCTGGTGATCAAAGTCCGCTCGATCGGCCACGTCGGCTTGCCGGTGTGCATCATCTTTTCGATCGCCATCAAGAAGAACGAGAAGTGCATGAACGGTCGCAGTTCTTGAGTCCAACAGACGGTGGAGGCGGACGCCCCATCCTGATACCGCCACGCGGCCGACCACTCCAACACTTCGTACTCCAACGACACCACGAACGCTCGCAACCCATCGCGATAGTTGATGATGAATAAGTCTGGATCCTGGCAGAGATCCTCGATCCGCTTGCCGGGTGGAATCTTCTTTTCCTTGAGCCGAGACAACGCGTCGTCCAACAGCTTCCGATCGAAGACTCCGGCAGCGGCGGCTTTCCACACGGCGGCTCCACTGAGACATTGCACCGACTTCACACCGGTCTCGCCGCCCGCCCGTCGTTCGGCCAGCGCCTGCACGATCTCCAAGGCATGGAAACCGTACGAATCCAGCCGGTGATAGGACGTCACCACGATCTGCTTGAGCTTGGCGTCTCGTTTCACGTCGGCCGGCGGGAACCGCCACAGGCCCGGCAACGATGATCCCGCCATCATCGGGATGTTGAGTTCCTTGGCCGTGTCGTAGATCCACTTGGAGTCCTGCCAGGTGTCGGCCAGATGCTTGTCGTGAAAGACCGGAACGACTTGCCCCGTGCGACGAAACGTAGCGGCCACTTCGCCGAACATCCGCCGCTTCGGAAACTGAAACTGCCCGGTGTTCGATTCCGGGTACTTGCCGTGTTCGCAAATCAGCATCACACCGTCCACGGCGAGTCGCTTCGACTTCAACGTGAGTGCATCGTCGATGCGATCGAAGATTGGGATGCCGAACTCTCGGCCCCACTTGCGGCTGGTGTCGATCTTCGGCACTTGGTCGGTGTGCAGCGACGCCAATCGCAGCGACGGCGTGCGACCTTTGTCGTCGAGGGTGTCGGTCTTCAGCAGCCGCGTCAGAAACACGTCCGCATGTGAGTTGTGCCGATACTCGGTCGTGATCCCGGCGACTTTGGGAATGCGAATGGCGTGGACCGTGAACGGGTACAGCGTGGTGATGTAAACGGTGTCGTCGCTCGCGGCGCAGACGCCCATGATCACGTAGCGAGGCAACAGCTTGCCGTCTTTCAATTTGTAAACACCGTGGTGCCACTGCTTCGCCTTGCCCTCGGCGTCCGTGAACGTCGTGTAGTCCGGGTTGCTGATCGCGATTGGACCGTGGTCCGTGGGAGTCTTGTCGCCCGGTCGCCAGCTCATGACGTGTAGAAACTGGCCTCGATCTTTGAACGTGGCGGCGACCCCGGCCCACACGGTTCCGTTGGGAGCCACGCACATCGCCCGGCAATCGGTTTTTTCTGCGGTCGGAATCAGCGGCCCGAGTCGTCGTCCGTCGAGTGTCGTGCCGCCCGCGGTCAGGTCGTAGGCGTAAAGCTGGTTGCCGCTCATCGCCACGGAATACAGCGTCTTGCGGTCGGGCGAGATGTCCCAGTTGATGGGATGGCTTTTCGGGTCGGCAAGGAGCGTCTCGGCCGTCGGCGGTTTGCCTTCGATCGTGTGCTTCAAGCGTTCCAGCTT
>JAQBZS010001026.1 GCA_027622115.1 Planctomycetota bacterium
TTCGGTCTTGACGACCGATTTTCTTCATGCAGGTTGTCGTCGCATGATGTTGTTGCAAATGAACGACTCCGCGCTCTCCAGTCCTCTGTGTTGCCCTTTTGAATGACAGGCAAACAAACAACACAGAGGACTGGATAGCGCAGCGAAGACGCGCGAACAGAATTTTGCGTCAAGGCCGAAGTAGTCGTAGCAGTCAGGCATTGCTCAGTTGACACAGGGTCAGTTGTGGACGGCATCACCTCTGTTGTCTTCTAACGACGGCACTTCTGCATTTCGCCGCCGACCAGTCGTCTTCCATCTTGATCGTAGATCAGCACCTCGTACTCGTCGGGGTCCGGCAGTTCCGCGTCGATATCCAACGTCGGCTTTAGTGGAGCCCAAAACTGCCGTCGCCACGCCACCAGAATGATCGGGTGAGTCCACCATCCCCAGCGCGTGAAAGTGATCTCGGAGGGGCATTGCTGTTCTCGCAAACGGGGCTGCGATGTTCAAGATAACATGCTGACTGCGTCTGGCTAACATGAGGTCGTTCACGTGTTGTTCAAGTGCGTCGGCGCTGTCCATTGATCGACGACTCGGATTCGGCCGCCTGGACGAGATTCGCGGCGTGAAACGGCTGACGATTGAGATCGGTTTTCCCATTCCGATACTCTTCCGACCAGCATCAATTTTCACTTGCGAGTTTCAGGAGAGAATCTGTGGCGGAACGTGTCGTCATCATCGGTTCCGGTCCGGCCGGATGGGCATCTGCAATTTACGCGGCACGAGCGAGCCTTGAACCGCTTGTGTTCGAAGGTGCCGTGACCGCAGAGAACCAACAAAAGGGCACTCTGCCGCTCGGTCAGTTGAATCTGACCACGGAAGTCGAGAACTATCCCGGCTTTCCCGCGGGAAACCTCGCCGCGTATTTGGATGACTCGATCATCGAAAACAAACGCAAATACATGGCGACGCACAGCGGCGAAGGCGTCAGTGGCCCGGAATTGATGGAACTGATGCGGCAACAAGCCACCAACTTCGGGACTCGCGTTGTGACCGATGACGTCGTCGACGTGGACATGTCGACGCATCCGTTCAAGTTGAAGACACTCGGTGGAGACGAATACGAGGCGTTGTCATTGATCATCGCCACGGGCGCGCGAGCCAATTATCTCGGACTGGAATCCGAGGATCGGTTCAAGAACCACGGTGTGTCGGCGTGTGCCGTGTGCGACGGTGCGCTGCCGCGGTTTCGGGGCGTGCCGTTGGTCGTCGTCGGCGGCGGGGACAGCGCGATGGAAGAGGCCACGTATCTGTCGAAATTCGCTTCGACGGTTTACATCGTGCATCGGCGCGACGCGTTTCGTGCCAGTAAGATCATGGCTCAACGTGCGCTCGATAATCCAAAGATCGAAGTGAAGTGGAATTCCGCGATTGACGAAGTGCTCGGTACCGATGAAGCCGGTGTCACGGGTGTCCGCATTCGCAGCACGCAGGATGCCGAAAAAACCGAAGAGTTGACGGTCGGCGGGTACTTCGCGGCAATCGGCCACACGCCCAACACGGACTTCTTAAAGGGGCAGCTGGAGTTGAACGAAAAGGGCTACGTCAAGTGGACGACGCTGTCGCGGACCTTCACGAGTGTCGACGGTGTCTTCGCGGCCGGCGACGTGGCGGATGACTACTATCGCCAAGCGATTACCGCGGCCGGCACGGGCTGCATGGCGGCTCTGGATGCCGAACGTTGGTTGGCTGCGAAGGGCTTCGATTAAATCGGTGTAGGGTGGGCATTGCCCACCAATCATGATCTGCGCGGTTCGAGCACGCCGGAACTGCGCAGAGCTTGTTCCGGCCTAATTCCAGGAAGTGATCCGTAAACTCGTGACTCAAAGACAGACATGACTGAACCGCCGCGAGAAAAGAAGCGTGGGAACGATCTCGGCGGTCGCGACTGGACTCGCAATTCGATCAGCATCTGGAACGACATCCGGTTCACATCGGAAGAACGAGCCCTCAAGCACCCGGCCATGTTTCCGTCGATGCTGGTCGAGCGTGTCTTGCGGTGCTTCACTCGATCGTCTCAGTTGCACATTCTCGATCCGTTTCTTGGCAGCGGATCCACGCTCGTTGCCGCGAAGCGACTGCACCGGGGTGGAGTCGGATTCGACGTCTATGCTGAGTACATCGAATTGGCTCGGCAGCGGATTTCCACAACGGAACCGTCTTCCGAGGAGGCTGACGAACACGCCGAATCGTCGGCCGGCTCTCCTGCCTCAAAGCTACGGGATGTTCCGGATTGTCGACTGGTCAATGCGGATGCCAAGCTGATCTTGGAACACGTCCGGCCCGCGTCCATCGATTTGTGTGTGACCTCGCCGCCGTATTGGGACATCCTCAAGCAGCGACGAACCGCGGACTACAAAGACATCCGCGACTACGGGGACGGAAACGACGATCTCGGCACGGTCGCGGATTATGGTGACTTCCTCGACCACCTCGCTGAAGTGTTTCGCGGAGTGTTCGCGGTGCTGAAGCCGAAGTGCTATTGCGTGGTCAACGTGATGGACTTGCGTAAGAAGAGTCAATTCTTCCCGCTGCACTCGGACCTGGCGACGCGACTGCAATCGCTTGGTTTTCTGTTCGACGATTTGATCGTTTGGGACCGTCGGCAGGAGTACAACAACCTACGGCCGCTGGGATATCCGTACGTCTTTCGAATCAACAAGATTCACGAATTCCTGTTGATCATGCAGAAGCCTGCGGAATGAATCGAGGTCTGAGTACGTGAGCAATCTCGTTGTGGCGATCACCGGTGCGAGCGGCAGTGCGTACGCCGTGCGATTGCTTGAGATTCTGTTGGCATCCGATCATGCGGTCCACGTCACCATCAGCCCGTCCGGGGCTCACGTCTTACGACACGAACTTGGCATCAACATCGAACTGGATCGATTCGACGCATCGCAATTGCTCGGACACGTGGGAAACTCCAACGTCGATCCTCGGCTGTCGATGATGGTTTGCCGCGAGACAACGGACACCCAAGCGGCTTCGCGATTCCGCGATCGCGACTGGCTATCATCGCGTCTGGCGTACCACCACTACCAAGATTTCGGGGCCGGCATTGCGAGCGGTTCGTTTCTGACGGACGGCATGGTGGTTTGCCCTTGTTCGAT
>JAQBZS010001027.1 GCA_027622115.1 Planctomycetota bacterium
GGTTGCTGCCGACAAGCGTGTCGAGATCCACCAAGTCGAGATGTTTGACCCCGATGGATTCCGCCAACTCGTGGGACATTTCGGCAAACGACTCGGGGCTCAATTCAAGGGATCGGGCGGCGGAACTCGCGTTCGATCGATGCGTCAGCAGTCCGAATGGGTATTTCGAATCGGGTTCTGTCGGGGATTCCGCAATTGAATCCGGCAATGGAGTCTCCATCGTGCGATGGCTTGCCGACCGCTGGCTGTTGCCGTTGCGATGGTCCGACGCAATGCCACGCGTTCCAAACGTCCCGGCGTAGGTCCAGCATCCGCACGCGGTGGAGCCATCAGCCTTCAAGTCACGCGCATCGGAAAGTGGTGCGGAACGCGTGCCATCCGAGTCGATGTGGCAGCCGCTGATTTCCGCGTGCACGGCTTGGGGATCCGGTTCGCCACCCGACGCAGCCACTTCCGGATAGGTCCAAGCCAAGGCCCGCATCGCAGCATCGATCGAGTTCGTCGAGGCGTTCGCCTTGACCTTCATGCGTTTTGCAAGCTGATGCATCAACCAGCCCATGCTGCGAGCCTCACCCGGTGGGTTGAGAGCTTTGTCGGACCATTGCAGCGAACCGTTCGAGTTGGTGAACGATCCCGCCTGTTCGACATACCTCGCCGCTGGGAAGAGAAAGACTTCGGTTTCGTTGTCATCCGCCGTCTTCCAAAACGCGGCGACATCGGTTTCCGAATCGTCGTGAACGACCAACCATTTCAGCTTGGCTAGGTCGCCACGATCGAGTGACCCATCGAGCCCACCAGATTGTCCGGCGATCAACAATCCTTCGATCGATCCGTCGGCCAATTCACGTCGCCAATCGTGGCAAGGCGATGGGGCGACTCGGGGTATCCATTCCCAACCCCAATCGTTCTCTGCGGTGGCGTGTGTTCCGTAGAACGCCTTCAACAAACTCACGGCTCGGGCCGAAAGCTTATCGTCCTTCGCTCCGATGCGCGGCAAAGGAAGATTGCCCGGTAGCTTGTCGCCGGCCGCGAGATCGATCGCACCCTGTTGGGACGCGGTGTCGCGCAGCACGACCACGCCGGACCGGCCGACAATTCCGAGAAGGCGTTGCAGCACAAGGACCGCTCGCAAAGTTTGTTCGCCATTCGACGTTCGAGCCCACCGATCCGCGCAACAGAACACGATTCTCTTGTCGGACCCCGAATTCGCCAGCAATGCTCGTGCAACCTGATGCAGCAAATCGGGAGGCACACCCGCTGTTTGCTGGACGAATTCGGGCGTGTATTGATCGAAACGCGGTTCCGCGACGGCTCGCGACGCATCATCGGTCGATTCATGCGCCAAAACATGTCGGACCAGTCCTCCGAGGAATGCAAGTTCACGATCGACTCGAATCGCAACCCATAGACTGGCGGCGGCTCCCGTGCGAGTGAATTGCGGGTCCACATGGACCACCGTCGCCCCGCGTTCCCTCGCCTGCATGACTCGCCAAAACGCAATCGGATGCTGTTCAGCCGGCGTCGAGCCCAGAATCACGATGCAATCGGCGTTGCTCAATTCGTCCAACGATGTCGTGACGGCTTCACGTTCCAGGCAAGTGGTGGATGGCGTGTTGAGCACGTTCGCCCAACCCGCGTGGATCATTCCCAAGCCAGCGGTGAAGAGTTTCTTCGTCAGGTACAGCGATTCATTGCTCAGCCCGTCCCCGGCGAGCATCGCCATGCCTGCCGTGTGATTCCATCGAACGCCGTCGCGCTCGCCGACAAACGTGGCTCGGCGAGTCTCCCAGATGCGTTCAGCCACAATGTCGATGGCTCGATCCAAGGCGATCGTCTCCCACGCGTTTGATCTTGAGCCGCGATACAAGACTCGTTGAAGACGTGTCGGTCGTGTTTGCGATTCAAATCCGGCGAAGCCTGTCGCACAGAGCGTGCCTTCGTTGATGGGACTGTCGGGGTTGCCTTCAATCGCGATCAATCGGCCATGTCGATGATGCACAAGTTGCCCGCAACCGACCGAGCAGAACGGGCACACGACAGCGGTCACGTCCGCGTCGGCCGAGCGACTTCGCAGCGCGATGCTTCGAGCCGACGCGGCTTCCAAACCAGTGCCGTCCGAAAGCGAAAGAAGTTGGCGGATCAGCGGCCAACTCGAGAACCACTTCAGCATGGATGACACTCCAGGAAGACTGAACTACGCCGCAGACCGCAGGTCGATCGTTGCGTGAGGATCATCCAATATCAGCTCGTACAGCAGTGAATTCCCCGTCTTGCCGACTTGCTGAATCGCGCGTGCCTTGCGGAGACAATAAGCCACTTTCTGCGCCTGCCAACGCGGAATGTTCGCGAGGCCGGCGATGTCGTCGGTCGAAAATGGTGCGGGTAAATCAGTCGGCAACATTTCGATGAGGTCCGTGCGGGTCTCCAGTGTCAGACGGTCGACGATCCTCGCCAAACTCTTGTCCTCGACACGGTATCCCTTCCGATTGCGCCGACGTTTGAGTGGCGGCAAGCGGTGTTCTTCGATTTCGGCGCGGACAAGTTCCAATTGCAGACGTGGCCTGGGAAACACTCCCATGAAATGGACCAGATCGACAAACGCGCTTAGAAACGATTCACGGAGCGGGCTGTATCGACGAGACACGATTTTGCCACGTTTGCGGTCTCGCTTGATCAACAACTTGCGAGCCACGAGTGGTTTCACGACGAGGATTTCGTGCCCGCGATCCAACAACTTGCGAACTTTGTCGCGAATCGCGGACAAAGACGACTGCTGGATTTCGATCAACCGCCCCTCGACAACGGCATCAATGCGGTATCCGTCCACGGCGACTTCCTGAGCGTGCTCGTCCCCCGCGTAAATTGCCTTAAATTGGCGATGCAGCGAAGTTTCCATTGATACGCCTTGGGGCCTCGGGACTTGAATCGGGGCAGTCCGTACGCAATCCACACTTGGAGCCCAATTCCGTCGGTGAACGACGCCGCAATACCTCATGTCGGCGACCCCGGCAATGTGAAATCGCCCGAAAGTCGTGGTTCGCTCCGCAAACAACGTCGGATCACGGAGCGATCCACGACTAGGGTGTTGAAAACTCGCTCTTGACTGACGAATTCTTTGGCGCAGGTTTCGTGCAAGGGGTGGCT
>JAQBZS010000015.1 GCA_027622115.1 Planctomycetota bacterium
GGAGTCCGAAGAAATCCACCTGCTCGGCACCACTCGCCACGATCAGGCCGTCGTCGGCCACGTGAATCGCGAATCGCTGGGCACATTCATGCAATGGCACGAATCCGTGCGGACGCATATCGGCGGCGGTCGTACGAGACGCAGTGAACAACGTCGCTGTGAGCAGCAGAGCGACCGAAAGTCTTTCAATTGCAAGGCTCGGTGTTCGCCACATCGACACATTCGACAAACGTCGACCCGCATCCGAACACCACGACCAAATGTCGCAAACACCGGCACCGATCAGCATCGCTGCGGCAGGTAAAGACACGATGTGATAGTAAGCCGCCCAGCCTTCGCCGGTCGTACGTCCGGTCACAAGATAAAACGCACCCAAAGCCAAACACCAATACAATAAGACTCGACGGTGCGGATTTGTGATCGCCAGTGGAATCGCACAGGCCGCCAAGCACAATCCAGTCGGCATCCAGATCAAGTCGATCTCAGTCGTCACGATGCCTCGGACGGTGCCCGACAGCGCATCAATAAAACTAAGCGACGTAATTCGACCGTAAGATTCGTTCGAGATGCCCAGCGAGTTCCCATATTCCAACCAGATGCCGTGAGCGTACGCGTACCAGGCCACCGGAATCGCCAAAACAACGCCGGCAAACACCAAGACGTCCTTCCGTCGGAAGGTCGACCAACCGAACGATTGCAAGCAAAGTGGCGCGAAAAGCAAGCCGAGATGAGCCGCCGGTGCTTTCGCAAGGATCGCCAGGGTGGTCATCAACATGGCCGCCCAGAACTGAAACCGCGATTGGTCGCGGCACCACTGCAAGAAATGATGGACCGCGCCGATGTAGGCGAAGAACATCAACGGCTCCGCTTGTATCGACGACGCCAACCGAACCGAAAGAGGGTTGACCGCATACACCAACATCGCAATTACGACACCCCACGGAGGCAGCACGGCCGCGGCCAGTCGATAGAAATAACAGAGCGCACCCAGCGAAAGCACATAGGACATCACTCGCAAGAGTTCTTCGTGATACCCAAACGCGTGATAAAGCACCGCGCCGCTCCAGGCAAACAGCGGAAACTCCGACTCGACGTACCCCGGCCCGTCTTCCCGCCAGTCGATCCGAGGCGTAAAGAAGTTCATATCCTCTTCGAAGTAATTACGAGCGATCCCAGCCACGTCGGGTTCGCGCCATGCCTCGCGCATGGTCCCATCCACCGGACGCCACACATCCACGCAACGAAGCGCGGCGGCCAATACGAACAGCCCAATTATGATGAGTCGAAAACGATCTGCTTGTTTGGGGGGGGCCGTCATGTTTCAACACCAATAAGCCTACAAACTTGGGTCACGCCTCAACCGGCCTGCGAAACCACAACAGTTCATGCCCGTACCACAGTCGATTGATTCGTTCGACACGCAAACATTCCATGCCATCCTTTACGACCATCGACCGGACATTGTCCAGTGGTTCGTATCGGATCCATTCTTTCGCAACGACCAAGTCATGCAACCGATTCATCCAGGCGCGCCACAACGGCCGGCGACACATATCCTTGTAAATGAACCAGCCGCCGGGACGCACACGCGACACCGCTTGTGTCAACAGATCGGCTCGCCATCTCGGAGGAACATGGTGCATGACGTCGATTAACG
The DNA here is from genome assembly GCA_027622115.1 of Planctomycetota bacterium. Classification (GTDB taxonomy): domain Bacteria; phylum Planctomycetota; class Planctomycetia; order Planctomycetales; family Planctomycetaceae; genus JAQBZS01. The sequence continues at coordinate 1,658 of JAQBZS010000015.1, forward strand.
ACACGACATCAAACTCTCCATCCGGCCATGCGTCTTGCACACCACGGTGGCTGAAGTCCAATACGACATTTCCGGTAACTCGTTGCGATGCGGCCTCAGCGATTGCAATTGCCGATCGACTACTATCAAAGCCAGTCCCGCTGCGAATTCGACGTGTTTCGGCAAGCAGCGTTAAGAACAATCCGGCACCGCATCCAATGTCCAAGATCTCCGCATCCTGAGGCACAAATTCAATGAATCGCTCGAAAGGGCAGATGTACGGTCGCAAACACTGAAACTTGCGAGCAACGAACGGCGCGTGTTGAAACAGGCGGACGGCAATACGCGAAAGCCGTGCCGCGTTGAAATGCTCGCCCGTGAAAACGTCGGTCTCACGAATGTCCAGTTCAGGGTTGGCTTCACAAATCATCTCAACAAATCCTTGACGGCTACCAAGGCATCCAATCCGTTGGACCGTAGACCGCGACTGCCGCAGTAACGATCCACAGCACCGCGTTGGCCACGAATGGGCGATCAGCCACGAAGAGCTTGGCGGGGTCACCACCGTGGCCTTTTTGGTGTACAAGAAAGAGAAAACGAAACACGCCATAGATTACGAAAGGCGTGGTGATGATCAGCGAATGCGATCCAACACGAGCCACGGTTCCGTCGGCCATCGTATACAGCGCATAACTTACGACCGCGGCAGCCGCGGACACAGTCATCATCATGTCCAGAAACTCGGGTGAGTAATTCCGTAAGCAAGCGCGGTGCTTCGCCGCGTTGTCTTGTAAGACTTGAAGTTCGTTGCGGCGTTTTCCGAATCCAACCAACAAAGCGAGTGTCAACGTACACAGGATCAACCACGGCGATGCCGGCACGCCGATCGCAACACAACCACCGATGGCACGCAGCACAAAACCGCCCGCGATAAGCATGACGTCGAGGATCTCGACACGTTTGAGTCGCAACGAATAAGCTACGTTTATCGCGAGGTACAATGACAAGATCACGCCGAGCGAGAAGCTACTGACAAATGCGCTCACAAGACTCAGAGTCGCGAGCCCGCACATGGCACCTAAGACCTGCGAATGCGAGATTGTCCCAGCCGCAAGTGGTCGCCGACGTTTGGTGGGATGCAGCCGGTCTTCCTCGAAGTCATTCAAGTCGTTGAGTAAATAGACCGCGCTCGCGGCCGCACAAAACGCCAAATACGCCTGGACACTGAGCAGAATCGCTGCGGGATCGAACAGCGAGTGCGAGAAAAGTAACGCGCCGAAGACGAGCACATTCTTGACCCAGTGGTGCGGTCGTAGGCTGACTGCCAGAGCATGGCGAACTGCTGCGTGATCGGCGTGCAACTCGCCCGGACACTGATGCATGACTTACCTCAGGATTGTTTGCTCGGGATGTTGCACGTGGCATCGCTTCGCGACTTTTCGACTCCGCACATCCGCCTGGCGTGCTCGCGCATCGTGACGACATCGAATCGTTGACTGAGCATGCTGATATAATGTGCCACAAGTTCGACCTTGCGTCCTCCACTCATTCCCATTGCTGGAAAAAAAGCGAGGTCGGATTCGTCATCACATCCCAGAAAGTCCAATGGATGCAGTAATAACGACGGTCCGACTCCGAATGCGCGACACATCCCCAGGGCGAATCGAAAGTAGCACCGCGCAAGCGTGGGAGAATAACTCGCGAGATACAGCAAGTAACTGACGTGAATCGGCATCTTGAAGATCGGCATGGTCGTGACCGGGATTTCAATCAACCGACCCGCGTCGAGTGACCACTTAAACGGTCGCAAAGTGCGAAAGCCCTCCGTGAACTTTCCGAACAATTGCTTGCGCTCTTGCCGCTGCTTAGCGTCGAGCTTCGAAGTGCAAAAGTAGTACGCTCGTGCCAACGGACCCAAGAACGTCGGAAACGTCGATGCGTCGTATTCATAACCACGTCGAACAAGCGCGTTTAGCACCGACGTCGAGAAACTGAATCCCGGACCCCGAAAACCGACGGGGCGTTGCCCGGTGACGCGTTCAAGAGCATCCTCGGTCCGCCACAATTCGGATTCGATCTCGTCGTCGGAATACAAATGCAGCCACGGTTCGTGATGAAAGGAGTGGTTGCCAATTTCATGGCCCGCATCGGCAATCGACGCCAACGCGTCTGCATTCTTGTCCAATGCCGCGTCTTGGCCGACAACGAACACCGTAATCCGTTGTTCGCGTTCGTGTTCGCGGAAAAAGTCGAGAAACCGAGGCACGACCACATCCAAATAGCTAGGGAATTGTTCCCAGTCGCGATCGCCATGGGTTTTGAGATAAGACCACTTATTGTCGAGATCCAGCGACAAGCTGGCCACTGGTTTGGACATTGTGATCTCCCGTTGGTTTGACTGATAGTCGGGGTAACACCGCCGGTAACAAGACGTCATCCACGGTATCGTGTGCCAGCTTAACGGTCTCGTTGACGTTCAATGTTCCATTCACGATATGAGCCGAATTGACGGCATAGACTCCGGGTAACGACGTTTGCATCGGCGGTAGCGACTGCGAGTAGTTGATCGTCGACAGACCGACTACATGCCGAACTCTTGAGACGCGGAAGGCCTCGACATCGTCCCGCGAAAAGTGCGGATACATGCGTTCGAGTGCCGCGATGAATGATGCTTCAATGGCTTCGTCGGATTGTTCGAACAGCCGATCATTGGGTGCCACGTACTTCGGCAAGTACACCAAACTGCGACCGCTGAAGTGAGATCGGTCCACCAACGCGGACATCTCGATCACCGCCGTAAACGGAACCCATTCGTCCGTGATGTTCGTAACGTAATACGGAGACAGTGGCTGTCGCACCAGCAACGACGCACAAACAATGCCTTGATATTGAATGCCGTTCAGCCGCCGATGTTCATCCTGCGTCAATTGTGGACAGATCCTCGAAACGATCGGAGCGGGGGTTGTCAGCACCACGCGGTCAAAACGTTCGCACGGATCGTCGCGCAAATCGAGTTCCACTTGACCATCTTCAAACGCATGCACTCCGTCGACTTTACACGAGGTCCTGATTTGTACGCCGTTGCGAAGCAGTAACTCGCGAAGCCGTTCGTTGATCGTGGCATATCCGCCCGGCACGTAGCCGAACATTTCTTTCTTCAGTCCGGTTCGGCGAGCCGCATACATTCGCGCAATCGTAGCCCAGATAAAGGCCGCAGACGTCTTGTGGTAGTGTTCGCCCAGCTTGGCGCGTAGCAACGGTAGCCAGATCTTGTGAAAGGCGCGTGCTCCGGACCAGCGTCTCAGCCACTTCTCAACCGGAATCCGTTCCAATCGACGCCAATTCTTGAGTTTGGAGCCCAGGAAGATTGTCGCTCCCAATCGCAGTTTGCTCAGCAAACCCAGCGGAGGAAACCGTAAGAACTCCAGCGTATTCGACATCGAATACAATTGGCCGTCCGTGAAGAAGCCGGTTTTGGTTTCGACCCACTGCATCTCGCGTTCGAGACCCAGTTCATCGAGCAGACCGCGGAGATGCATGTCTGACAGTAACGTGACGTGGTAGTGACGATCCCAGGTGGTGTGATCGTCCAGACTCCACGCATCCGCCAGACCGCCAAGTCGATCGGAGCCTTCGATCAAGGTCACGTCGTGTTGGGCTTGCGACAATCGATGAGCGATCGTCATTCCCAGCATGCCACCGCCAACGACCGCCCAACGTAGAGGTTGCGGTTGGTGCATTTTATCTTCCATCATGTTGACACCATTTCTGCCAGGCGTATGCCGGGGTGGTCTTCACTAAGAATTCCCATCTCGGCGACACGCCCATGAATCGCAGCATATCGCCGATCACATTCCGAACAGGCCATGCGAATCGAGTCGGGAGGCGGGCCGTCGAACCGTTGCAGCACAAAACCGCACCGACAGATATAGCCCACGCTACGTGCCGACGATCCCACGACAAGATGAAAGTCCGGCACGCTCCGCGTCACGACGGATCCCATGCCGATCATTGCGAATCGACCAATCTCGATGTTGCAACCAATTAAGCAACCGGCACCGATCGTCGCTCCACAACGCACGTGAGTCTGGTATGTGTGTTCGTCGGGTTCCGACGATCGCAGTTCTTGTAAATTCGGAGTCGTCGCACGCGGAAACCGATCATTCGTGAAGATGACGCCGGCGGAGATCATGACTCCATCTTCGATGGTGACTCCGTGGCAGATGTAAGCATTCGAGTTGATCTTCACGCGGTTCCCGATCGTGACTCCATACGCAATTGTGACTTTTCCGCCGATGATGCACTCGTCGCCAATTGTTGTCGAATGCCGGATATGCGCATGGTCCCACACAGCCGTGTCCAGCCCAAGAAATACGTCGTCTTCAATGATCGCGGTCGGGTGAATTCTGTGTGTCATGCGATTGATCCTTTTCAAGTCGCTGATTTCCAAGTCCTATCCGTCAACGGCGATAGGTTCGTTGGCCGAGGTGTGCGACCATTCAAGATCGTCAAATCCGACGCGTTGCCACGTCGCGTTATTGATATCTGCGTATGCCGCCTCAATCACTTCCACCGACGCCAAAGCGTCCTCGGGAGTTACGACCAAGACCGCTTCACCGCGTATCGATCGTGCAAAGTTTTCAATCTGTGCGCGAAACGCCGCGACTTTGTCGTAGCCGCTGCCAAACACGATCCATTCGTGGTCGGAAGATCGCCGGTATTTGGACTCGTTCCAGCCCACCAAGACCGTCCCTTCCGAACCGTAGATGCTGATGTAATGGGGCTGTTCCTTATTGATGCTCCACGACAAGTCGATGTTGCCCGTGACGCCATGTTCTCCGCGGACGATCATTCGCACGGTGTCTTCAACCTGTAAGCCTTGCACGCGACGTCCTTCGAAGGCTTGTAAGTCAATGATCGGGCCAAACAAAAATCGCATGATGTCCACCGAGTGCGTGCCGTTGTCGATCAGCACGCCGCCACCGCTGATGGATGGGCGAGCGTTCCAGCGATGACTCATGTCGACTCGTGCCGCAAACGTGTTCTCGAACAGCACGATGTCGCCGAGAATGCCGGACGTAATGATGGCTTTGGCCTTAATGACGTCATGCGAAAACCGAAACTTGGATGCCATTGTGAGAATTGTTCCACGAGCGTCCGCGGTGGCGATCATCTCGCGAGCGCTTCGCGAATCCACGGCCAATGGCTTTTCACAAAGGACGTGCACGCGACGATCCACGAGGTCCAGCGAGATATCGCGATGCGTGGATGGCGGCGTGCAGATGATGGCGGCGTCGATGTCGATGGAATCGCATAATTCGATGTGAGACGTAAATTCCGGACAGTTGAGTGTCTCGGCCAATCCGCGAGCGGCATCGAGATTCGTGTCGCACACCGCGACTACGTTGGCGATCTCGCACGCATTAAAGGCTGCTGCATACGCGGACGCGATACGCCCGCTGCCGATGATCGCGAACCGCACAGGGTCGATCGGTTTAGTCATGGTGTTTCCGGGTTGATTGATCGTTAAGTACGGGTGCAGAAACAACTCTCGACACGTTTTACTTCGTTAGTTCCGCAACGGAATCGATGATCGCATCCGCGATAAAGTCAACGTGCCTGTCTTCGAATCGCTCGTTCCAAGGCAGTACCAGCACGTGACTGAGTGCCGTGTAGGTGCCGGAGAATTTCTCAGGCGAGTAATCCACCGCGGCGGGTCGGGCCAAGTTGAAGGGGAAGCGGCTATTTCCAAAGGTGCGCTGGTCTCGGAATATCTCACACTCAAAAGCCGGCTTTTGAATGTATCGCGGAGCACAGGCGATGCCGCGATCTTTTAGCAATTGGCCGAGTGCCGGAGCGCCGCCGCGAATCACTCGCTCATCAACATTGAGGCAATACTTCCAGTACGTATGCACGATTCGCTCGGAAACAAAAGGCGTGGCAAGACCACGTATGCCGTCCAGTTTGTTGGACAGCTCGATCGCGGAGCGAATTCGCGATCCCACCACCGACTGCAATCGTCCGAGTTGTGCCGCCGCCACGGCTCCCTGGAGTTCGCTCATCCGATAATTGAGTGCCAGGAAATAGTGGTCGGGTTGTTCGTCGCCGTAGCCCCACGCCTTGTTGATAAACAAAAAGAGTCGACGCGCGATGTCGTCATCATTCGTGACCACGAGACCACCTTCGCCCGTCGTAATGTGCTTGCCCTGTTGCAAACTGAAGCAGCCGATCGAACCAAGTGTGCCGACGTATTGATCCTGGTGAGACGACAAGAACGCCTGAGCGCAGTCTTCGATGATCGGTATGCCGCGTGACTTGGCCAACTGCGTGATGGGCTCCATCTCGCATGGGTTCCCGAACAGGTGCGTAACAATAATGGCTCGTGTTCGGTCGCTGATGACCGCTCGGATACTCTCTGCCGTGACGTTGTAAGTGTGCGGGTCAACGTCGGCGAACACCGGAATCGCGCCTTGGTAAAGGATCGGCGTCAGGGCTCCCATGTCGGTGATGGAAGTCGTAATGATTTCGTCGCCCGGTTCCGGATCGATCGCGGCGACGGCCGCATGCACCGCGGCGGTTCCCGACGAACAGGCGATGACATGCTTGGCACCAATCATGGATGCAAAAGACGACTCTAATTGCTTGACGAACTGACCCTTGGTGCTCGTCAGCACGCCGCTGTCTAGAACTTGACGCAGGAATGCGAGTTCTTGCCAGCCGAATGTGCGTCCGCTCGCATCTTGATCGCTGGGGAGATGCAGTGGAGTTGTTGTCGCAGACGGGGTTTGCGGAAGCGAATCGGTTGACATAACGATTCCTTTATTTGGAACGGCGTGTGATGCGTTCACGAGTGAGCTTTGCGATGAGCCGAAGATGTCCGAAGATCGTGCGGACGGTTTTCATTTTGGACTCGCCGAACAAGCGGACTTCGAGCGTCGCTGGGTGTTCCACGACCGTACCGCCTTGGATGCCGAGGCGACCGACCAATTCCGCGACACCGAGAAAGCCGCCGTCGTCAATCTGTAAGTCTTTGACGGATGACTTGCGATACACGCGAAAGCAGCTTGTGTAGGTATGCAGTGAAATTGGCAGCGTCCATCGATATAGCTGAGACAAACCCTTCGACAGCAACAGCCGCCAGGCCGGGACGTTCTTGACCTTACCATCGCGGTGGTAGGGGGACGCGGTGACGAGGTCCACGCCGTCCGTGAGTCGCGGAATCATGCGCAGTAGCTCGTGCGGGTCGTATGAGCAATCGCAATCGATCGAGCACACGATGTCCGTGGCCGCCGCGCGAATCCCCGTTTGGATTGCCGCCATGACTCCTCGGTTTGTGTCGTGGGCGAGGATTGTGACATTGTCTTTCGGACCGACCACGGCCCTTAGCAACTCACACGTATCGTCGGTGCTGCAATCGTCGATGAATATGAACTGCGGCCGATACTCGCTCAACAAAGCGTATTCCACACTTTCAAGCGTATTTAGCAGATAGGGAACTGTTGACGCCTCGTTATAGCAGGGAATGACAATCGTTACTCCGACCTTGCTCGTGGAGGCGCTCTCGGTCGCCTGGGGTCGATCCCATTTCTTGGTGCCGAGTTGTATGGGACGCTCGGGACGCGGCTTATTCGTGGCAAGTCGAATTTGACGTTGCAGGCCAAGATGATTCACGATGGATGAGAAATGATGGCGTGAAAAATAGTCTTCCAGCACCCACGACATTTTGTCGAGATTGCGATAGTGACGCAGTCGGGCAATGCGACCGGCCGAGCTGATTCGCGGTTGCTCGGGGTCGAGTTCCCAGGCGTGAAAATACATGACAAACGGCTGATTCGTACGGCGGTGCCAGCCATCGACGGCCCGTTTGAGGAGCGTGTGCGGCAGTTGACGGAAGTAATTCCCGCCGCCGATCGGCACTGTGGCTCCAAAACACCGCCAGGTGGAGATCGGATACTCCCACAACGGCAGCGGCGATTTCTTAAGCTGATGCACGAAATCGCGTTCGGGAGTCGCGGCATGTTGCCAGAAGGTCGGACATAGACTGGAATCGTAGACGTAGTTTTCAGCAGCCAGAACGTCGAGTAGCCACGAGTCCTTCGGCTTGATCCAACCGTCCGACATGCGAAACCCGATGACACGTTGTCCGGTCGCGTCTTCGATCAATTCACGAGTCCGCGACAACTCGTCTTGAAACTCGCTACGGCAGACGTCGTTGAGCGCTCGGTGATAGAAGCCTCGGCTGGCGATTTCGTGACCGGCTTCGGCAATGTCGCGCAGAAGTTCGGGCCACCGCTCGGCAATCCAGCCCAAGACGAAGAACGTGGCGGTGACTTCATGTCGTTGCAGCAATTCCAGCACTTGGGCGGTATTCCGCACGAGCCGCGATTCGAAGCGATACCACTCGCGTTCGGTGATCAATTGTGAAAACGCGCTGACTTGAAAATAGTCCTCAAGATTGACTGTGAGCACGTTGCGCGACACCGCGTGAGACTGCGTGTATTCGATCGAGTGTTGCTGCAATTCGGTTTCGGAAACGTGGCGCAACACACCCAAGCTGAACGGCTCAGCCGGCGCGATCGCGGAATTGAGGATGGCATCGGAAAGACATTCCACGAGAAACCCGAATTTCTGCTAAGTGATGAGTGGCCCAGACTCACGCGAGTCCTATTGCAGTGAATATGGCTTCCAATTGTGAATGCTCGCGGCGAAATTCGACTTGGCATGAGAAATTGTCGAACGTGTTCAGTATCGCCCCTTCCGACTAGGCCGATCGCACCGCATGCGACGTCTATTGGCTTTTCCAAAACGATCGGCTGAACAGCACCAGCATCGCAAACAGCTCAAGCCGTCCCAAAAGCATCAACAGCGTCAGGAGGAGTTTGCCCTGCGTTGAAAACTGCGAATAGTTGCTGTGTGGTCCGAGCACACCCACTCCAGGACCAATGTTGTTCAGTGTTGCCGCCACGGCACTCGCACAATCCAACAGTTTTTCGGCTTCGGTATGCCCTTTTTCTTGCCACTGTGTGTTCGGCTCGATCGTTGCCAGCACCATCCAACTGGAGATGAAGATGAACAGCACCAAGCTGAAATAGACGAGTACTTCGTGGCGTTGGCCGTCATCAATCGTGGCATTGCCCACCTTCAACTTGCGAACCACGTTCGGCCGATACGCGCGTTCGACTTCCAGGCTCAAAATCTTAAGAAACAAGATGAAGCGAATGACCTTGATGCCGCCGCCCGTCGAACCCGCACATCCGCCGACAAACATCAGCAGTAACAACAGCCCCTTCGCGGACTGATGCCATTCATGGAAGTCGATCGTGCCGAATCCCGTGGTCGTCATGATGGACACCACCGTGAAACCGGCGTGGCGAAACGCGTCGATGATGCTGTCGTAGATGCCGTGCGTACGCAACGTGATCGTGAGTGCCAGCGTTGCCAGGGCGAGGATGGCCAGATAGACGCGGTACTCGGGATCGCCGACGAGTGGGCCGAATCGCCGCAGCCCACGTCGGGAACCGGTTTTTCGATCGCCGCCGCGGAGCACGAGGTAATACAAGGAAAAGTTCGTGCCGGCAGCGATCATGAACACGATGAGCGTGGTCTCGATCAGCGGCCCATTGTACGAGCCGTTCGAAAAATGCCCGACGCTGGCGTTGTAAGTACTGAATCCTCCGGTAGCCATCGTGCCAAACGTGTGACACATGGCGTCGAATGCGCTCATACCTTCCAGAATCAGAATCACGGTCAGTAGCACGCTGACGCCCATATAAATGCCCCACATGACAACGGCCGTCTCGCGAACTCGTGGTCGCACGGTTTCATTGATCGGGCCGGGAACTTCGCGACGCATCAGTGCCTTGCCGCCGGCACCCAACTGGCCCAGCACCGCGACCACCAACACGATGATGCCCATGCCGCCCAGCCAGTGCGTGAAACATCGCCAAAACAGCACGCAACGCGGAATCAGTTTCTGTCCGACTTGTGGCTGCTCAAGTGCGGCTTTGTGTTCACCCAGCGGAGATTCCATGTGGGACTCGTCGCGTGCGGATGTCCGAGCGTCTTCCAATTCCGTGAGCACCGAGGCCCCGGTTGTTGTGAAGCCGGAGACGGATTCAAACAGTGCGTCAGCCGGCGTCATCCGCTCGCCGGGGGCGCTGTGCGTTTCGGAAAACACGAACGGCAGACCGCCGAGGACTCCGGCGAGTATCCAACTCAAACCGACGATGGCGAGTGCTTCCTTGCGCAGGATCGTGCCTTGTTCTCGACGGCCTAACAGATACAGCCCACCGCCGATCACCAACGAGCAGCCGATCGCCGCCACGATACCCCAGAATCCGCGAGTTTCGAATTCGGGGGTTTCCCCAAACACGGGAAAAGCCCAGGGCAGGCTGAACACCATCGAACCACCAACCAGCATGCACAACAACCCGAGCACGCGCGCCAAAAGCAGCCAGTTCATTGTTTTATCGATCCAGTCGGAATGGATTCCGCAGTCAAGATTGGCCCGGTCGTCAGCCACAACCCAAAGCGATTCGCCGCTTGATCAACGAGCGCCCCCACGATTCAGGACGACCACGAATGGCAGCGATGGATTCGTGGTCGTCCTGAATTGGTGGGAAAGCCTGAAGCTTCACTACGTCGACACGCTTCGGTTTACAGTTTGGTTGTGGCCGTGATCACCGCCCGTTGAATCGTTAATTGCTCCAATCGCTGAGGATGCGGCTCGGGAAGTACATCCAAGGCCCGCACCGACGGAATGCCGTCGCTGGATCGAATCAACTCGACGGGCGGATCGGACAAGTCGTTCGTGTAGAACCGCGAACTCGGGAAGATGTCGGCGGGGTAGGTGAAGTTGTCGAGCATTGCCAACGCCACGCACAGCGCCGAGCCCGTCGCGCTTTCGAGCATGCCGCCAACCCAACACGGGATGCCGGCCGCAGCACAGCGATGGTGGATCGCGAGTGCGTTGGTCAACCCGCCAACTCGCCCAGGCTTGATGTTCACGTATTGGCAACTCTTCAGTCGGATCGCCTGCTCGACATGCCGTGGGTGCGAAATGCTTTCGTCCAAGCACACGGGCGTTTGAACGGACCGTTGTAGTTCGGCATGGTCCAGCACGTCGTCGTGTTGCAAAGGTTGCTCAAGCATCGCCAGATGGAAGCGGTCGATGTCCTGGAACAACTTGAGATCACTGATGAGATAACCGCTGTTGCAGTCGATGTGGATGGGATGGTTGGGATGTTGGGCTCGAACGGCTTCCAGCATCGGCACGTCCCAGCCGGGCCGAAACTTCAGCTTGATTCGCGGGAAACCGTCGTCGATGGCTTGTCCGACCGACGACACCAATTCGTCCAACGAATCCATCACGCCGAAGTCGGCTCCCACCGGCACTTCGTTGCGAGTGGCTCCCAACAATTGGTGCAGCGGCTTGTTTTCAATGCGGCTGTGCAGGCTCCACCAGGCCGTGTCGAGCGCCGCTTTCGCAAACGGATTCCCCTTGAACATCGCGATGTGCTGTTGCAGGTCGTCACCGCTCGTCAGGTCTTGGCCGATGAGCGCGGGAGCCAGCCAATCACGCGCGACGAGGAACAGCCCGCCGGCGCACTCGGGGCTGTAGCACGGTGCCGCAAAGGGAGCACTCTCGCCCCATCCCGAGACGGATCCGCTCGACATCCGGCACAGCACGGAGTGAATCGCGGAGTCTTCACCGTAAGCCGTGCGCCACGGATAGATCAGCGGCATTGCGACGTGGAATAACTCGATTCGGTCGATTCGCATGGCAGCCTCGGAGTTGTCGGGCTTGTTGAACCGTCAGCCGCAGGCGTACGCGTGTCGACGTCCGCAGCACGCGTTCGCCTGCGGCTGACGGTTCAATGATCAGTTTCGGAGCAATTCACAACTCCAAAAAACGCATACGGAAGTTTTCGTAGTCTTCCTGAATTCGTGGGGCAATTCCACAGCCCCACGAATTGATCCGTGAACAGCGAGTGGATGACTACCGCACCGTTTGAAGAACGGCTTCCACAGCAACGCGTTCGTCAAGCAGCATATCTTCCTCTTCATAGTCGTCATCGAAAAAGATCACCACAGTTTGCTGAGTCGGCTTGGTTTCACGTTGGACGACGATTGGCACCGCGATGGTCGAATCCACAGTTGGCAGCCGGCGAGCGGCTTGTTCCGGTGACTGAATTCGCTCGAAATCGAAGCAGTGAAACTCACCGCTCAAGAATGGATCGATCGACGCCGTTGAAACGCTCGCGAATTCCGGCAAGATCGGAGTATCCAATTCAGCGGCACTCAAAATTTCGACTGCGGAAGAATCAGCTGCGGAATTGGTGATGCCGGCAACGATCGCGGCATCACCAACGATGAAGTCTTCCGCCACGTTTGGTTCCAACCAATGTTGGAAGTGTTGTTCGATTTTCACCAATCGCGGCGTCACGCGATAAGTCGGGATTGCCGGTTGAATCTCGGTTTCCAGCGGCAACGGTGATTCGACGACGGCAACTTCCACGATGGCAACTTCCACGATGGTTTCGGCGCCGATCGCGTCGCCTTCCACAGTCGGTTCGTCGAGCAACGGGATCGACTCGTCGCCGAGAATGCCATGCTGTTCCAGATTTCGAGCCGCAACGAGCCGCCGTAGGCTTTCCAGCGGGGTATTCGGGATTCCGCTTTCAATTGACGCCAAAACGGGCAATCGCCGTTTGCAAGCCATGGTGTCCGCTTGTGGCGTTTGGCAAGGATTCGATTCGTCGGCAAACGATGGCGGCGACATGTAGCCGGCCGCAAGACATAGGGCGAGCGCGAGGATAGGGCGTTTCATCGAAGCACCTCCGGGAGCTAAAGGGTTGGCGAGTCAATCAAAGCCGCGAGTGGGTGGGAGACTGCGGCAGGTCCGACACGCGTTCGGCAAGCATGCGCGTCTCGGAACCCACCATTCAGTTGGAAGTTTGCCACGATGAAGCGACTGTTGGAGCAGGCTTCGTGCGAGCGGGTCGCGGCAAATGGGGCGGCTGGCAACAAAGTTATCGGTGCCGTAAGCAACGAAGATTAGCAGTGCGGACGAAAGCGACGTGGAGCTTGCCGATCGTGTCGGTCTGGCGCAATCGTTCCGTCGAACACACGTCGAAGCCGCTTGCTTGCACCGAATCGAATCGCTCGCGTCACTGCTTCTGAAGAATGAATACCGCGTCGCCAAGCTCGTCCGTCAGCTTAAGAGGTTCGTCGATCTCATAGAGAAAGTCATAGACATCGAGTAACCGTAACGACGGCACGGACTTCAACAGGTTCCGAACTTGTCGCGCCGTATAAATTCGAAGTTGATAGTCCGATCGTAGCTTTAGGTCTTTCGCGCCGTTCCGAACCCGCAGGCCGAATCGGATGACTTCGATGCGTTTTCTGCGATCGGTACTCAGCACCCGCAGTGTTCCGGTCACGCGAGTCGACCCGTGGCGCGCGGACCACTGCTCGCGGCATTCCAACTCCGCGTCGGGAGGCAGTAAGTGAAACCCCAAAACGAAGAGACCACCCGTCACAAGGCTGTTAGAAATACATTCCAAGTGCGAGCGGGCCGTTGTTTCACTTGTGAGATGCCGGAACGTATTCAGCATGTTGTAAGCCGCGTCCACCGGTGGAGTGATGCAAACATCCGTCATGTCACCGAGAAAGACATGCGCGCTAAGCCCGCGTCGCCGCAGTCGATTTTGTACGTACTTCACCGCGGACTCGCTGAGGTCGAATCCCAAGACTTCGTAGCCTCGCGCGGCCATTTCCAACACCATGCGACCGCCGCCGCAACCGGGCTCAAGGATCCGCCGTACGGGCTGATTCGAGTACTTCTGAAACACGTCTTCCAGAAAGTCGGCCTCGGGCTTGGTCTCGGACCGGAACGACAGATCCCAGTATTGGGGAAAGTCGTAGCAATTCACGGGCTCGACCGACATGGGGACTTGATCCTGAATCCAAACTCGTTCCGATCAGGACTGATCCAACAAAGATTCGATGGCCTGAATCAATTCGGGGTATTGAAACGGTTCCCGTAAACGACATTCGCCGGAATTCGGAACGGTGAGTCTGGCGGAACCGATGACCACGCGCGGCAGGTGCTGCCAACGATTGACTTCGATTTGCGACGCGTCTTCGTGCAGCACGACCAAATTCGCCCGAGAATCCCGGCGACGGTCATCATGGCCGCGTATCCGATCGACGTTGAGTCCTCGCGGTTCGAACACCGCCTTCAGCACTTCCTTCGTCTCCGCAAGCCCATCGACTACCAGCAAATGCTGACCACTAACCACGGCATCCCTTCCGTGAATGAAACCGACCGGCCAACGAATGCTCGCCGTTGCAAGCGATCGCTCACATCCTGTGAAGACGATTTGGCCGTCGGCAATTTCTAAGCTATCTAAAAAAAGGGGCCTGACCCTTTGGATGCCTCGCTAAACCCCGGCAAAAACTGAGGCCGGAGAGGGTCAGACCCCTTTTTCAGATAGCTTCTACCGAATCCGAATTGCGGCGGGAGAGTATCTCGATGGCTTAGCGTTGTCAAAATCAGTTGCCGAGCTTGATCGAAGATTTGGCCGAGATGCCGGTTTGCGTCACTGGGGTCTATCCCTCCGCCGTTTGACAGCGCGGTCGAGCGACATAGCTTTCAGCGCTGCTTCGTGGTTTGGACGCACTTGTTCGCCGTGCTGACTGGCGGAATCGACTTGCACCAGTGGGCGAAACATGAATGACGGCGACACCAAGCTCTCACCTGCTGAATTGTTGGCCATGCTCAAACGCGAATCCCTGGAACGGGAGGCCCGCGCTCGACGGTCGTCAAACACCGCAGTCCACACGATTCCCGATCCCACGGAAGGCGACTTCTCGGCCGTGTCCACTCACGCCGACCAAGCGATTCGCGCTGAGCCGCAAATGTCGGCGATTGTGCATGCCGCGAGACCTGCCAGCCACATCGACCAGACTCGCACGCCGGAAAACTCGCAACTGTCGGAACTCTTCAATCGGGTCAACACACTGTTGGACGTGACCGGTGAAGAAGAACGCCGGGTGTTTTGCCCGCGAGCACCGACGTCCTTGCAGGAAACGGGACTTACGGCGGCCAGCATCGAACGCCTGATTCTGAAGTACTTGTATGCCCGCGGCCAAGCCACCGGACGCGAGACCTGCGCTCAGATTCGCTTGCCGTTTCCAGTGGTCGAACCCACGTTCAAGCAACTCAAGCAGGACATGCTCATCGCATTTAAGGGAGCGGGACTTGTCGGAGACTACGAATTCGTGATCACCGACCGCGGCCGCGATCGGGCTCGCAGATTCACCGAGGAATGTACTTACATCGGCGCGACACCGGTGAACCTCAAGGATTATCTCAAGGCGATGTCGGCTCAGAGCATTGCCAAGGAAGAAGCAACCGAAGCCAATCTTCGCGAGGCATTTTCCGATCTGCTGATCGACGACGCGATGTTGGATCGACTCGGTCCGGCCGTGAATTCCGGGCGCGGCATGTTCTTGTTCGGTGAACCGGGCAACGGCAAGACCAGCATCGCCGAACGCATCACCCAATCGTTCGGTTCGACCATTTGGATTCCGCGGGCCCTCGAGATCAACGGCGATATCGTCCGCACATTCGATCCGGGCGTGCATGAAGAGATTCTCGAAGATCGGTCGAAAGAGGGTGTGCTGGATGTCACCGGCGTCGACCAACGATGGGTGCAGATCGTGCGGCCCACGGTTGTGGCGGGTGGCGAATTGACAATGGCGGAACTTGAGATAACGCAAAACCGCCAAACGAAGATTTGCGAAGCTCCGCTGCAATTGAAGAGCAACTGCGGAACGCTGGTCATCGACGACTTCGGTCGACAGCGGATGCCGGTCGACGTCCTGCTCAATCGTTGGATCGTGCCGCTTGAGAAACGCTACGACTTTTTGAACATGCCCAGCGGTGTCAAGGTGCAGGTGCCGTTTGATCAATTGATCGTGTTTTCCACGAATCTCGAACCGAAGGACTTGGTGGACGGCGCGTTCTTGCGTCGGATTCCGTACAAGATCGAAGTGCGGGATCCCAGCGAAGCCAACTTCCGCAAGCTTTGCGAAATCATGGCACCCAAGATGGGGCTGGAGATCGAAGCGTCGGCCATCGATTATCTCGTCAATACGCACTATTTGGCCTGCAAGCGACCGTTCCGAGCCTGCCAACCGCGAGACCTCATGCTGCAAGTCCGCAACTTTTGCATTTACAAAGGCACGCCGCGAAAGTTGACCAATCAGGCGCTCGATTTCGCGGTTGAGAATTATTTCTCGGTGATGTGATGCTCGGGCTGCTTGAATCTCTGATCGGAAACACCCGAAGATTCAACACGCTTGGCTTGCCCGACACGGAATGTCCACAATCGCACACCCGAAAGGCCTCCTCATGAGACTGTGTCGTTACCGCTTCAATGGTGCTGTTCAAATCGGCTTTTACCACGACGACTCGATTGTCCCCGTCAACGCCGCCGCGCAATCAAAAGGGATCGACCTGGATGCTGGGACTTGCCTGCTACCGCTGCTGAACGGCGGAGAGTTGCGAGACCGAGTCAAGCAGCTCGAACAACAACTGACCGCCGCCGACATGCAAGCGTTGTCGATCGCCGCGGCGGACGTTTCGCTGCTTGTGCCGAACGCAAATCCCAGCAAGTTGATGTTGCTGGCCGGCAATTATTCGGAACACATCGAAGAAGGCGGCGAAAAGGCCAAGGAACGCTCCGAGACGTTTCCGTATGTGTTCATGAAACCGCCGTTGACCACGCTCACCAACCCCGGTGATCCCGTAAAAATTCCAGCGGTGTCGCCCGATCATGTCGATTGGGAATTAGAACTGGGCATCATCATCGGTCGCCAATGCAAAGGCGTGAGTGAAGCGGACGCGTTGAATTACGTGGCCGGCTACACCGTGGTCAACGACATTTCGGATCGGAAATACACGCCGAATCCCGGGCGAACGGAACGATCGAAGGATGGATTCTTTGACTGGCTCCACGGGAAATGGCACGACACGTTTTGCCCGATGGGTCCGTGCGCGCTTGCGGCCGACGAAGCCGGTGATCCGCAGACGTTTCAGATGACGCTCAAGGTGAACGGCGAAGTTGAGCAGAATGAGTCCACTGCGGCGATGGTTTTCCCGGTGGCCGCGGTGATCGCATTCATCTCCAGTTGGATCACGCTGGAACCCGGCGACATCATTTCGACCGGCACGCCGGCCGGCGTCGGAGCTGCCAAGAACAAATTCCTCAAGGCCGGCGATACGTTGGAAGCGGGGATCGATCGCATCGGAGTCCTGCGGAATCCCGTCGAGTGAAGAATTGCGACGGGAGTCGGCCATCACCGCGTGCCAAGCCGTTGCGGTCAGGGTGGAACGTCGCGGCTTGCGACAACTTGTCGGTCTGTTCGTTGGATGGCGGGATGTCATGCTTCATGGGAGAACAAGGGTTCGGGTGGTTCAAAGTTCCTGACCCTACCGTTTTCTATGTGCTGGACCCCTGCCTGGTCGCCAGGCGGGTGAATCAGGTTTTGCGGCTGCTCGGAGCTGGCGAACCTAGTTCACGTGCCAGACAAGCTGGCAGGGGTCTACTGATCCGCGATGCCGGTGTCGAATAGCCCCACAACCTGATTCATCGGCCTGACAAGCAGGCCGGGGTCTCAGCACATAGAAAACGGTAGGGTCAGCAAAGTTCAATGCTCGCGGGTTTACGCGTCATTTGCTCTAACGTCTTGAGCCGCGAGCCTTGAACTTTGAAGCACCCGACCCGAGACTCATTCGCATGAATCCCGACTACATTCGCAGCCCCGAACTCCTCTCGCGCGTCCACAGCCGGCTGTTGATCGTGGATGTTCAACAACGTTTGATTGACCACATTCACGAATCCACCCTCGTCGTCCGAAATTGCCGTCGCTTGATCGAAGGGGCCGGCATTTTGGAAGTTCCCGTGGCCGCCACGGAACAATACCCCACGGGTCTGGGGACGACGGTTCCGGAATTGGCAAGGTTGCTCGGCGACTGCCCCGAGAAACTGCGATTCAGTTGCGCGGAAGTGCTGGCGTGGAACCTCGCCAACGTAATTAGTGACTCCGTGGAATCGACCAGGAATCAGGTTGTCGTGGCGGGGATCGAGTCGCATGTTTGTGTCCAACAAACCGTCTTAGACTTTCTGTCGGCCGGATTCCGAGTCTTCGTGCCGGCCGACGCGGTCTCAAGCCGCAACAAGTTCGACTGGGAGATCGCGTTGCGACGCATGTCGGATTCCGGTGCGACGATTACGACCACCGAGTCCGTGCTGTTCGAGTGGTGCGAAGTCGCCGGCACTCCCGAATTCAAGCAGATCAGCAAGTTGGTTGTCGGCGAATGACGCAAGAGCCGATCATCGAAGTCCGCGTGGAACGATTGAACCGTCGAGAGCAGCGGATCGGTGATTCCGTCAAGAATCAACTCAAAAGCGAATTTCAGTAAAGTGGT
>JAQBZS010001028.1 GCA_027622115.1 Planctomycetota bacterium
GTAAGCGGCCGGCGCCAGGCACGCGCGGCGAAGGCAAGCAGCTCCTCGAGGTGTCCTTGTTCCGCCGCGACCTTAGCCGCGCGGAGGTCCGCCTCCTCCTGCTTCACCTGCTCGTCGAACAGTTGCATGTAGAAGAACATGATTCGCGCGCCATCGTTCGGCCGGCGATAGTACTGCGTGATTTCTTCGAGCATGCGCGGAGTGGCGAACGCTTGCTCGCTGACGAATTGCAGTTCGCTCCACAGGTGGTCAAGTTCCACTCGGCCTGCGTCATCGAGCAGAAGCCGACGCAACGGTTCGTCTTCGCGGCGGTAAAGGAAGATGCTGCCCTGGGCGTCACGCGGGATGATCGGTTCGAAGAGAACCGCCGGCGGGAAGAGGGCGCGAAACTCAGCAGCCGATCGAGCTTTTTCCGTAGCGACACGCGGATGCACGATCGTCGCGACTCGCGGATTACCCAGCGTCGCCTGCGCCACCGGCTCGGCCAGTCCACCGCCGCCGCCCGTGGCAGCGATCACGAACGCCTGAATCGCAGCCGTTTCCGGACTAGCCTCGTCGAGGCTCACGTCGGCGCGCAGGAACCGTGGCAGCGTGAGCAGCTTCTGAAGCGGCTCTGGAATTTTTATAAGATCGATGACCAATTCGGCCCCGGCTGCTGTGACCAGCGCAGACTCGGGTACCGGCCGGTTCTGCGGATGATGGCCGAACCTGGTCCCGCATGCTGCTTCAACTGCCTGGCGCAATTCCGGATGCTCGGCCAGAACCAGCGTTGGCCCGTCGCCGCCTTCCAATCGCAGCCGGTCCCACACCACAAACGTATCGGGCTGAGCCGGCAGAGTGACGAGCTTGAAGATCAGTTCGCGGGCTGCCCCTTCGACCCTCTCATGAGCGACCACTCGGCGTAGTTCCTCCCACGCGGGAAAGCCGTTGCCGACTGCGATGACTGCATTCTTGCTGTAGTTGCTCAGAAACAGTTGGTCTTGCGTGGCCTTGATCGCTGCCAGAATCGGTGCCGGATCGGTGGCCGCTTGCCATCGTTCTCGAATGCCAGCGAGCAGATCGGGAGCCAGGCCGGGATCCGGCAGATTCATCGACGCAGTGCTCAGATCGACCAGTGCCTGCCCCAAATCCGGCGCTGCGATATGCGACAGCTCGAACGCGACACCATCGAGAGCAGCAGGGTGAGCGTCAGCGACGCGGCCTAAGACCAGCAACTCGCCATCAATTGGACTCGTCCAGGCGACGGACACGGGTCGCTTCGGTCCCGGATGCACAAAGAAAGTTTGTGCGGGCAACGTCGTCCAGAGCTGCAAATCCTCGGCGCCGGAGTTCACAAAGACCGAGGGTTCAGGACCGAGGCTCCACGACTTCAGTTCGGGACGCCCTCCGTTATTGTCGCGACGTTCGGTGAGGAATGCCGGAGTTGATGTCGTTTCGATAAAGCTCCAGCGCGCTTCATGTTTATCCGACCACGAGTTCCCCTTCAGCAGATCGGGAACCAAATCGGAGACGCTCCACGTTCGCTGATCGCCAGATGTTTCACGGATCGTCCATTCGACGAGCGTGCTGTCGGCCCCGTGATTGTCGTTCGGAAGCACCGTCAGAAGAAGCAACTCACCGCGTCGAACCGAGACCTTGTGTTCGAACGGGACAGAGCCACCTTCCGCAACCATCGACTCCGCGAGGACACGTTTCGACGAAGCCCACTGGGACTCGATCTTTTGTTTGCCCGATTCGAGTGCGGCCTGACGTCGTTGTTTGTCGGCTTCAAACTGGGCCACCTTCTCGCGCCACTGCCTCATTTGGGCATCGACTTCTGCCGACGGATTCGACGAGGCCGTCGTGCCGTTCAGCCCGACCCAAAGCGCGGTCAGGTACGTTGGATTGAGTTTCTCCTCGGCCGCCACAGCAGCGATTGCAGCATGGCCGCCGCTGATGAACTTGTCGCGGTGACGGAGCGTCGCCGGTGGCGGCTCCCCGTTGGGACCCGCATAGCGGGCGTGGAAACTGCGAAGCGAATCAAGCGTCTCTTTGGTCCAGGTCGGCCGATCGGGAGATGAAGAGAATCGAAAGCCATTGGGCAGAAGCACGGCCCGCGCAGCGACGTCGCGCGCGGCCAGGTGGTAACGTTCAACCAGTTCGGGCGTCACCGGCATCGCGTCTCCGACGTTGGCAAAGCCTTCGCCACCGACACTGTCAACGGGGAACTCGCGAGCCTGCGTAGGCCGCATGTCCACGCCGGTCAGATCGCGGATTGAGTTGTCGTACTCTGTGTTGCTCAGTCGCCGCAACGTCACCGGCCCGGGGTCACCGGCTCGCGCCGCCGCCTCAGCATCCAGCGCCGCTGTGATCCAGCCCACCAGTTGTTCCCGCTCAGCCTCGGTCGGCTGAGCCGCTTCCTTCGGCGGCATGTCGCCATCGCGCACACGCTCAGCGACATCACTGAGCATTTTGGGTCGAGCAATGATCGCCTGAGCGGAGTCAAAGCCCGTGAGTTCGAGATCGTTGTCCGTGGGTATCTTCCCATGGCACTTCCCGCAGGTCCTGACAAGTAGGGGCTGGAACTGTGTGGTATACGTTTGCGCGAGGTCGTCTGCGCCATCGGCAGAAGTGGCCTTAAGCATGAGACAGGCCAGCATCGCTATCTTCTTGAGGCATCGCATCAGATTCGCTCCTTGTGGCTTTCGATGTGCTTTCGCAGTTCGGCAGTCGCGGCCTCAACATGCCCTTTCGCCAGTTCATCCACAATGCGTTCGTGACTTTCGATGCCCAGTTGCCACTCGGCCTTCTTCACGCTCTCACGAAAGCGTTGAAAGAAGATGTGCAGCAAATCACCGAATGCGACGAGCGGTTGCAGCCCGCTCGCATCCAGCAGCGAACGATGAAACTGGATATCCAACTCAATCCACATCTTCAGATCGCGAGCCGACCGAAACTTCTCAAGGAGTTCTCGCAGCCGCGTCTCAATCGCCGGATCCTCCTTCATCCGTCGATCGACGTGCGGCAGCACGCCGGTTTCCAGGATCACGCGGCTGTCGATGAGCTGCTGCGGATCAGCCTCCAGCAAGCCGCCATGAAAGCTCAGGTGTTCCGTGAGCCGCTCCATGTCAATGCGTCCGACGGTCAGCCCGACGCCGGTCT
>JAQBZS010001029.1 GCA_027622115.1 Planctomycetota bacterium
CGAGGAAATCGGCGAGGCCGCAGCGGTCGCGGCCGAAGGCGAAATGCCGTTCATTTTCACACCGAATACGCCACACAAGTTTGCGGACCTTTCCGGTCCGGACGGCGCTTACGCCACGTTCGACTACAGCGAACACGATCCAGCCGTTTACGTTGGCCGGGAAGTCACGTTTGACGATTTAGGCATCAGTAAGGATGCCGTGGCTCCGGAATCCGCTCCGAAACTGGTTTCATCGGTGAGCATCAATTGCCCTCAATGCGCCGGTCCATTGACGTTGCATGCGCCGGATCAAGCGGAACGACTGGTCTGCCCAAGTTGCGCGGGCTTGTTGGACGTCGGCCAAGGAAAACTCAAGTACCTCAAAAAGCTCAAATGGGGCAAACGGCAACCCGTAATTCCGATCGGTACGGAAGGGACGTTGTTCGGCACGAAATACACGGTGATTGGCTTTGTGCATCGCACCACCACGGTCGACCGCAAGACATATCACTGGTGCGAATATCTGCTGTACGAGCCTCGCGCCGGATTTCGCTGGTTGGTCCATGCCGACAACCACTGGAATTTTCTCGAGCCAATTGCTGCGGGAAAAGTCCGCGATTCCGGGATGAGTGCCATTTACAAGGACAAGCGATTTCAGTTGTACGATCGTGGGAAGGCTCGCGTGCGGTTTGTGCTCGGCGAGTTTTACTGGCGCGTGGAAGTCGGCGAAGAAGCCAAGACTCGCGATTTGATCGCGCCGCCCGAGATGCTGTCGGTCGAGGAGTCGATCCTCACGGAACCCGGTGCGCCGGTCTTCGATGACGAACCCGTCCTGAGTGAGAAGAAGTCAGGCGAGTCACCCCAGGGCGAGATCAATTATTCGCACGGCTGGTATGTCACTCGTGGAGAGATCGAGCAAGCGTTTGGAGTCAAGGGTCTGCGATCCAGTTGGACGATTGGTCCGACGCAGCCGTCACCGGTCGACCGTACGGTGTATTCTTCGTGGTGGAAGGTGATCCTGCTGCTGTGCGTGATGGACTTCCTGATCGCCGTGGTGCTGTCCAAAAACGTCGATCATTGGTTCTTGTTCTGGGCGATTGTGATGGCGTCCGTGATCCCGATCGGAGCGGCGATTTATGGCCATTCGGTGGAAAAGTCACGTTGGGCAAACAGCGATTACAGTCCCTACGAATGAGCGGCACTTACAGTGAAATGCGGGGACAAGGCTCGTGGTTGTCTCGTCGACAGGTGGCTCTGACGTTATGGGCGACCCACGAAAAACGAAGCTGAGTTCCAGGGAAAAGTCTTGAAAACTTTAGCAATTCTCCCGTTTGAAGCGGTTTGTACGAGTAGTGGCGACGGTCGCCGCGAGCAGCACAAACGCTTGCATTCACTGGAGAACTGCGATGTTTCAACCTGATTTCTTGGTGGCCACGGGTTTTGTTGCACTGGCCGCGATCTTGCTGCCCGTCAAACGGTGGCAAAAGTGGCTGCAACTCATGTTGACCAAAGCCTTTCGAGTGAGCGGGCTCGCCTTAGTGGCTGTGGGAGCCTGGGGCTATTCCGCGGACAAACCCGTTCCAGTGGAACTCAGCCGGCTGCTTGGACCGATGGAACCAGAATGGCTGAGCTTGACTGCCTGCGGCCTGGTTCCCCTTACCGTCGCCGTCTGGTTGCTTTCATACACCGGTCGCATGTCAGACGCCTGTCTGCACATCGAGGCATTGCGACGGACGCTGGATAACACGAGGACCCTGGCGAGTCAGTTCCTCGACGAACTGGATGAACCCGGTGCGTCCCCAACACCGGAACGCCGCGCCCAACTCAAATCGGCCTTGGCCAATTTGAGAAGCGGCTCAAGCCGCACCGACAAACCCGTCGTCCGGAAAACACTGTCGGAATTCGTCAAGTAACACGGACGTTGTTCACTTCAGCCATCCGAAGACGCGATCGCGATTTCACGCACTCTTCCTGAATAGGAGCCTTTCATGTTCAACCTCAATCTGTTTGCAGACCGTTCCGCCGCGACGACCGCACACCCGCGATGGACGTCACTGGATGTCACGGCAAACCGGTCGACGGGACCGGCCAATTGGCAGGAGCCCTTGCCGCTTTATCTCGTGCTCTTGGCGCGAGAACACGCCGGCAAGAGTGCGTTGTTGACCGCAATGGACCTGACGTGGATGGGCGACTACTTGCCGTCTGGTTTGCAGATGAACGTGATGGGTGACAACGGCGAAGAGATTTCGCCCTTGGTGCTCAACAAGCGCATCGAAAAAACCTACAGCCGCCTGCAGCATCTCGCTCACGGAGGCAACGGTCTGCCGACGACCCTGGAAGCGGCACCAGTCAACTATGTGGTGTGCGAGGGGGAAGAACCTCGTTTGCAATTACACACCAGTGAAGAGATTGGCCAGCTCGTCAGCCGCCGTTCCGTTGACAGTGCTCCGGACGATCTGGCGCGGTACCACGACCTGATGTCACGGCTAAGTCAAGCAGACGTCATTGCCATCATGCTCAATCCGCCGGGCAAGAATCCCAATACCTGGGCTGAATTGCAGTGGCGTAAGGATCTCACCCAATACGTGAGCTTTCTGAACGAAGCGCTTCGCAGGCACGACGGGCCAGTATCGGTGGTGCTGATCTTGAACAAGATCGATTCCATTTTTGACGACGAAACCACCGCTCGCGCCGCATTGACCGATGCGGTCTTGATCGAGGCACTCCGCCCGCTGGTGCAAGCGTTGGAGATGTCGGAGAAGGTTCAACATGCGGCGGTGATCCCCACGTCGGTGTTCGGATTTGGCCAGTCGGTGGCGTGCGAAGACGACATCACGGCGGACGATTCCTCGGCCGATCCCGCCTTGTCCCATTCGGCTTGGTTGCCGGATGCGCGACAGCACGAGCAAGAGTATGTGGGGCGGGCTGACGGCACCCTTCAGCCCTACAACTTGTGCACACTGGCGGTGTGGTCACTTTTGGCTGGTTCGCTCAGTAAGCAATTTGAAGTTGTTGGCGACGAAGAGCCGGCGGTTGCTCGGACCTGCCGGAGTCTGAGCCAGGACTTAACCGCTCTGAACGGTTGGGCCGTCTCCTTGAAGGGCGACCTGCTTCGCTGAATCCGCGTTGAATTGCTTAGGCGAGCGGCCGGAAAGAACAT
>JAQBZS010001030.1 GCA_027622115.1 Planctomycetota bacterium
AGTCCGATGCAGATCTCGAATCCGCTGGTGCGATTCCTGTTGCTGATGGCCAATATGCGATTGGGACAGTGGGTCGAGAACCCACGGTTCTCTCCCGAAATGAATCCCAAACTGCGGGGATTGCTGACGCGGTTTTGGACGACGCCGCTGAATCTATTTCTACAGCTTTATCGCAAGGCGGAAGACCGATCACTCTGCTTCGTGACCGACGGCGGACACCACGAAAACCTGGGAATTGGGCAATTGTTGGCCCGGCGTTGCGGATTGATCATTGCCGTGGATGCCGGTGAAGACGCCCAGTACGAATTCCATGACTTGGCGAAATTGATCCGCTGGGTTCGACTCAAGCACGGCGTGCAGCTTCGCGAATTCGGCCGGACCAGACCGCTCGACCTGACCGACCTCACACCCAACGGCACCGGTCATCGCGGCTATACGAAGGAAAAGGGCGAGTCGATCGGCCAGTTCGAAATCGATCGGCAGTTTTCCAAGCGGAGCAGCATCTTGCTGGAGATTCTCTATCCTGACGGCGAAACCGGCTTGCTGATGTATCTCAAGTCGTCTCTGACCGGAGACGAACCGTTCGATCTGTTGCGGTACGCGGGGCGACACGCCGAGTTCCCGCACGATTCCACCGTCGACCAGTTTTTCGACCCGGAACGCTTCGAATCCTATCGACAGTTGGGAGCGGATCTTGCGGAACGCTCGCTGAACGACTTGGCCGAAACCGTTCTGGAACAGCAACACGACCGAGAACTCGACCCGTTCCTCTTGC
This sequence comes from Planctomycetota bacterium, assembly GCA_027622115.1. Taxonomy (GTDB): domain Bacteria; phylum Planctomycetota; class Planctomycetia; order Planctomycetales; family Planctomycetaceae; genus JAQBZS01. The sequence goes on from JAQBZS010001030.1 coordinate 776, forward strand.
ACTTGATGCACGTGATTTCCGGGAAGCTCCCCGTTTGGGCGGAGCATGAGACGACGCGAGAAAAAGACGGCAATCACGTACATCGCTGGTTGGAAATCGCCTGCGATCGAGAAGAGCCGATCGAAGAGCGTCAGCAAGCATTGGTGGAGTTGCGATCGAACAAGGATGTCGATCGTTGGGCAACCGAAGTCATTCCGGCGATGGTCCACATTCTCGACCAACAGGATTCCGATTTGCAGAACCAAGTGGTCGACGTGCTGCAGCATTTTGGAGCCGATCATTTGGCTTTGCTGTGTAGCAATGTTGCGTTGGCGAATACGGCGGAAGCTCGCGAACGCATGGCGGAAGTCATTGGAGAAATCCTGCTCGGCCGCGGGCATGTGCAAATCGACTCGGCGATCGAGACGCTCGAAGAATTGCTTGTGAGCGGCACGCCGGCGGAACAACGAGCGGCCGCGTTGGCACTGCTGGACGCACCTCGGTTGAACTCGGACGAATCCCGCGGTCATTACATCGAAACGCTGGCACGGATTTGCACCGATGCGGCCGATGCCGCCGACAAGGACTACGCCGAATTGGTACCGCGTATCGCGACTGCGTTGTTCGAGGAACTGGATCACAAGAACGCGAAGGCGCGTGTCCCCGTTGTGCAGGCCCTGGGTGAGTGCTTACGACTGGCAACCGTGTTGTCAGTTGCAGGCATCCAGGAAATCATCAAAAAGCGGCTCGACGATGTGGTTCAAAACGACGCCAGCAAGGAAGTCCGCAAGTTGGCCGCGCAGTTGAGAATTGAGAGTTGAGAGTCGCCCGGCAGGTGAATCAGGATCATGGCTGCACGGAGCTGGCGGGGTCCAGCACACAGATAACGGTCGGGGCAGGAAAATCAAAAATCAAAAATTAACCGCGCCGGCTATTGAGCCGCGTTCATGTCCTGCCGCAAGTTCTTTGCATCGCGAAGATACACGTGAACGATGTCGGCAGTGGGGGTTTCGGTGTTGACGTGCAGCAGGACTCGGATGCAACGCGGCTGGCTGTTGGGAACGGGGATTTCACGGGCACACAACAGCGGGACCCGCGTCATCCCGAGAGTTCTGGCGGCTTCGGCGGGAAACGTGGAACTGAGATCGTCGGTGGTGGTGAAAATTGCCGACACGATTTCGTCGAAGTCGGAAATCCGGTTTCGCTGGAGAACGTCTTCCAGGAGTTCGCGAGTCGCCGCGCGGATCTCGTCCGGCACATCGGCATCGACAGTGGTTGCGCCTCGGATTCCCCGCACCGGCATGTTGGTTCCATTCAAAAGTGGGATCGCAGGATCGTGGACAAACGGCGGGCGATGATAGTGCAATTCCGCAAGCGTCAAAACAGATCGCCGACGACACATCGAACGCGCTCGAATGCCTCGTTTCCTTTCGTCCAGACCCGTCAATAGAATCGAAGCTCGTATTCGCGACCCATGCCTTGAATCAATGATCGCGATTTCTACACGACCATTTGTGTCGCTTCTCATTTGTCGACGGCTCCGCGACTGGATTGACCCGCCACCGGCCAACCGCTGCGACCATCGGCTAAAGACCAGGTTGAACACCCGATGGATGCCGCGCAGATTGAAGGCAGTTTTGAACGCGTCCTGAATGAAATCGGCAAAGTTGTCGTGGGCCAGGAAGAGTTGGTCGAAGCCGTGTTGATCGCCATGTTTTGCGAAGGCAACGTGCTGATCGAGGGCGTGCCGGGGCTGGGCAAAACCTTGCTCGTCAATACGCTCAGCAAGGTGCTGTCTTGCGAATTTCGCCGGATCCAGTTCACGCCGGACCTGATGCCGTCCGACGTCACAGGCCATTCGATCTACAACATGAAGACGCAGGAATTCGACTTCAATCCCGGTCCGATCTTCACCAACTTGCTGCTCGCCGACGAAGTCAACCGGGCTCCCGCCAAGACGCAATCGTCGCTGCTGGAAGCCATGCAGGAACGGCAAGTCACGGTCGACGGCGAAACCTGTTTGCTCGACCGACCGTTCATCACGATCGCCACGCAGAACCCGCTGGAACAAGAAGGCACTTACCCGCTGCCGGAAGCGCAGTTGGACCGTTTCATGTTCAAGCTGCTGGTCGACTATCCGACGGAAGAACAGGAGCAAGGCATCTTGCAGAATTACGCTGCGGGCAAGGACGTTCGCAATCTGTCGCACTTCGGCTTGCAGGCGGTGATGGGCATCGAGGAAATCCTCGACGTCCAAAAAGCCATCACCGGGGTCATCGTCGAACCGTCGATCATTCAGTACATCACGAGCATCGTCACCAAGACTCGCAACTGGCACGCGATCGAAGTCGGAGCCAGCCCGCGAGCCAGCGTCAACCTGT
>JAQBZS010001031.1 GCA_027622115.1 Planctomycetota bacterium
TTAGAACAAAAGAATGGTAAAAGCCGCGAGCATTGAACTTTGAACCACCCGACCCCTTCCCCCCTCCGAGTCGTACTTATCGCGCAACTCACGAACATGTTCTTCGAAAGGAACGCCGCGGTCACCACCTTCGAGATCACGCACTGCGGCTTGAACCGCGAGCAGATCAACTTCACGAGTTTCCGCGGACGTGTTCTCGATTTGCCACATGTCAAACAAATCATCCAATGACACATCGTTCGCGCCGGATGCGAGTTTCTGCAACGCAAATTGGTGGAAGTTATTGAGTTCTTGAATTGTTGCGGTCATTGAAATCGCCCTTGTCTTGAAACGCGTTTCAATCACTTTACCACGAGAATGAGTCGAGTCATGAATCCGGCGAATCAGGCTTCGCGTACGACCACGCGATTGCCGGTGATCTCGATCACTTCAATCGGCACACCTTGGTTGATGTAGGTTCCGAGGCTCACGACATCCAGCGTTGCGTCTCCAATACGTGCCTTGCCTGCGGGTCGCAATACAGACAGCGATTTCCCGTGGTCGCCCACGGCCACATCAACCGGCAGTCCGTCGATCCCCATGACGATCGGCACGCCGGCCACGATTTCACTGTCCGGCACGGGTTCCGGAGGCGTCAGAATCATGCGGTTAAGCAGCGGAATCGACGGCAGGAATCTGTTCAACACCATGGCCACCGCAATCACGGTCAGCACGGAGCCGCCCACAATGCTGGTGTCGTAGGTGATGTTTTCGATGATCGTTTCGGTGTTCGAACCGGTGAATCGCTGGCTGGACATCACCAGTGCCGATAGCACCAGCAGTCCGCCCGATACCCCGAACACGCCGAAGCCGGGGATCACGAAGATTTCCATCGCGATACAAACAATGCCGATCGCAAACAGCACCACTTCCAGCCACCCAGCCGTTCCTCCGAGAAATCGACTCCAGAAAAAGACACCGAAACAGACCGCGGAAACGATGCCGAACAAGCCGGTGGTGAAATGCAGTTCCAAATAGATGCACACCACACCGATAAAGATCAGCAAGAAGGCGCCAAAGCCCGTGTTCAAAATAAACAGCAACGTGTCGACCCACGTCTCCCGCATTTCCGGAACTTGCATGTCCGTCGGAATTCCTAGACGCGTCCGCAACTCGGCGTAGTCGGCCACCGGTGATTCGGCGATTCGCAATTCGTGGGCTCGCGCGGCGTCCACTGTGAAGTAGTTGCCCTTACGAGTTTCGTGGATCAAATCGCCTTTGATCCATGCTCCGTGCGACTGGTCGATTTCGGCCAGAGTCTTGAATCCAATTTCCTCCGTGTCGCGATGCGTGCAGCGAAAGACTTCGAGATCCCCGTCCGAGATGGCCATCACCAAACCCGGCGGGCGGCCCTTGGCATCGGCCAGCATCTTCAAGGTCACCAGCAACTTGCTGAGAATCTTCTCGGGAACTTTCTCGAACTGCTCACCCATCAACGCAATTACGCCCGCGTCGCCGATCTGTGACATCGGCTGCATGTAGATCTCGTCGCAGGCCAGCGAAATGATCGCCGCGCCGCTGATGGCTTTGACTGGAACGAACGCAACGGTGCGAACACCTTGATCCTTGAGCCGCAGAATGGTGAAAGCCAGATTCTCGCTTTCGATCAAGCCTCCGCCGAAGGAATTGACCTGGAAGATCAACAGCTTGCAGCCTTCGCTGACCGCGCGTTCGATCTGGCGAATCAGGAACGACTCCCGCACAACGTTGATCTCGCCGTCGAGCCGAATCAGCCGCGGGTTGACGGGTATCGGCCGAGTCTTCTCATCGTCCGCTCGCAAGCCGGAAGCGGCGAGCCACGGAAAGAACATCGCGGCCAGCACCAAGATTGTCACAACGCGCTGTCTGATCATCGGAGCGATTCCTGAAGCATCCACCAACTGGCGATCACGGAGCCCGCGTTCGCAATGCCTGCAACGTCAATTCCGCCTTGATCTCTTGCCCATCGCGAATCACGACGACTTGAATTGTGTCACCGACCTTCGATTGCGATAGCGCTTTGAACAGGTCACTTTGCCGCTTGATCGGTTTGTCGTCGACCTGCACGATCAAGTCGCCCCAATAGTACGTGCCGTCCCGGTCGCGTCGAGTCGGTTGGAGTCCCGCCTTCTCGGCCGCACCTCCGGCAACGATGTCCAGAATCAGCACTCCGTGTCGATCCAGGTGTCTGTTTTCCCGCAGGCTGTCGACAAATGAGTCCGGGAAAATCTGAATCCCCAACCCCGGCCGGTCGACTCGACCGTGTTGAATCAACTGCGGCACGATCTGGTTGACCGTATCCACGGGCACGGCGAAACCCAGTCCCAGGTTTGTTCCGGATGGGCTGAAGATGGCCGTGTTGATGCCGATCAACCGGCCGTAGCTGTCGAGTAACGGGCCGCCCGAGTTACCCGGATTGATGGCGGCATCCGTTTGGATCAGATCACGCAGGACGTGGTTTTCTCCGGCGGGAATCGTGCGTCCCAAGCCGCTGACCACACCGGTGGTCAAGGTTTGACTGAAGAGTCCAAACGGGTTGCCGATGGCGAACACGCTTTGACCCACTTGAAGATCATCGGATTGGCCGATTTCGATGGGCACCAGGGTTTCCGCAGGCGCATCAATCTTGACGACTGCCAAATCGGTTTCCGCGTAACCACCCACATAACGGGCGGGATACGTCTTGTTGTTGAACAGCGTGACGTAGTAATTCTGAGCGTCCTTGATGACGTGGAAATTCGTGACGATGTGCCACACCAAACCACTGCCGCTGCCTTTGGCCACTTCGACCAATTCCAGCCGATTGTCCCGCTGGACGTCGGCCGTGCGAATATGGACGACGGATTGCTGACACTTGCGAAACAACGCAATGGTGGACTTTTCGGAAGACGCCAGATCTCCACGCGGAGTGACTTCTCGCGCTGCGGCGTTCGGATCGTGGACGGGAGACTCCACCGCCACGAAGCGCTGGTACACGAACACGCCAACCAGGCCGATGAGAATCAGCACCAGCCACAGATTAACCGGAGCGGTTGGTCGGGCTTGTGAAGGGTACGAGTCTTGATCGCTCATGGTGTCGGCCGAGGATGATCTTCAATTCGAGAGTGGTGTCGGAGC
>JAQBZS010001032.1 GCA_027622115.1 Planctomycetota bacterium
CAGCGTTCGAGTCACATGGCTGAAGTTGGCCTCCAGCCGCGCGGTCTCGGCATCGAAGCCCTCGTCTTCGTGGCCATCGGTGTTGCTGACCCAGCGATGCCGACCGGCGTCGTCGATCCACACTTCGCACTTTTCAGTGCCCAACAGGTCGGTGTAACCCACGGTCGTGACTGTGATCACCGAAGCGTAGAAGCACTCGCTCAGCTCCCATTGGTCGTCGTCGAGCGACGTCCAACTTTTGCCGTAACGCGCATTCATGCCGCAGAGGCAGCCCATCAAATAGTAGACCGCCGTGGAAAACACGAGGACCAAGGCCCCGCGCTTCAGCGCCGTTTGACCGCGCTGGGGAAGTTGACGCTCGACTGGATCGCTCATGGTTGGCTGGCCTGGATTCCGTTGATGACTTGCAGACGTTGGAATTCGCGAACACCGAGCGTCCCATTCTCATGGCCCACGCCGGATTGTTTCATCCCACCGAACGGGATCAGTGGATCCAACACGCCGTGCTGGTTGACCCAAGCCGTGCCGCATTCCAAGCGTCGCGCGATCGCCACGCCGCGATCAAAGTTGCCAGTCCACACCGAACCGCCCAGCCCAAATGGCGACACGTTCGCTCGACGGACGGCTTCGTCTTCATCTTGAAAGGCCAGCACGGGCAAGATCGGGCCGAACTGTTCTTCCGCGACCAGCGGGTTGTTGTCGTCCACGCATGTGGCGATCGTGGGCGGAAAGAAATAGCCCGCGCGGTCGAGTGGTATTCCACCACACCGCAACGTTGCTCCATTCGCCACCGCTTGTTCCGCAAGCCCAACGATTCGTTGAAACTGCGGTGCGTTGGCGATCGGACCCATCTGAGTTCCAGCCACCGATCCGTCGTCAACTTTGATCGAATTCGCGATGTCCACCAAACGCTGCACGAGCGCTTCGAACAATGACTGCTGCACGTACAAGCGTTTGATGCCCACGCAAAACTGGCCCGAGTTCGCGAAGGCACCCCAGAAGATCGATTCGGCGATTTGGTCGACATCGGCGTCTTCCAGCACGATGGCCGCATCGTTGCCGCCCAGTTCCAATGTCAGTCGCTTCAAGTCACCGGCCGCCTGCCGCGCGATCGCTTTGCCAGTCGCCGTCGAACCGGTAAACGACACCTTGTTGATGCCGGGATGATCAATGAGTGCTCGCCCGAGATCGCCGTCGCCAGCCACCATTTGCAACACGCCCGGTGGCAACGCGGGCGTGGGTTCGCTCTTGGAGGTCGGTTGTTCGTTGAACATTTCGCACATGGCTTGAGTCGCCAGCGGCGTGAACGGCGACGGCTTCAACACCACACTGTTGCCCGCCAACAAGGCCGGCGCGATTTTGCTGACCGCCAGCAGCAACGGGAAATTCCACGGCACGATCGCCGCGACAACTCCGAGTGGCTGATAGCTCAGACCGACACCTTCGTGCCCGGCGGGAAGCGTGGGCGAACTAAGTTCCATTTCGGCAATACTCGCGAACCAATGCGAGGCCCCGTAGACCTCCTTCATCGCGTCCTTGAAGGGCTTGCCTTGTTCCTGAGTCAGCAGCTTGGCCAGATCGCTCGTATTCCGCCGCTTGGTCAACGCCTTCGCACAGCGTCGCAAGGCATCGCGGCGAGCATCCAGATCGGCTCGCCAGCCCATCGCCGCCTCTTGGGATTGCTGTACGATCCGGTCCAAGTCATCCAAGGGCGTGGCCTTGCACGTTGCGAAGGATTCTCCAGTGGCGGGATTGATCACGTCGAATTCGGCGCGATCAGCAGTTGTCGAGGTGTTCATCGAGATGCAATCCACAAGAAGACCGAATACAGGTTCTGCTCCGTCAAGCCGTCGTCATCGAAAGCGAAACCACGTCATACGTACGAATTTCTTGCTCGCTTGACCGACCGGCGCGAGTCGATCGAAGTGACGATTCAATCTGATAAAATCTTCGGTGTCGAGCGTGAGTGTTGTCGTGAACCTGCGACAAGGAATATCTGACTCGACTGATTGAGTCGACACCGCACACCAAAAGGACGAGACATGCGAAACAGTAACCCATCCGTCGTCGGGATCATTTCCGCAACTGCGTTCATCCTCTTAGGCGTCATCAATTCCACATCGCCAGGTCAGTCCGACTCGAACTCGGACGAGCGAATCAAGCGCCTTCTGAAACGTTCGCCGGAAGCAGACGCGAACAAGGACGGCGTACTCACACTGAAAGAGGCTCAGGCGTTCCTCAAGGAACAACGTGCGAAAAGACCGGACCGCAACCGGGCACGACCTCAGCCGACGCATGCCGACCTCAAGTATGGCGAGCACAAACGTCATGCGATCGACCTGTACTTGATCGAGTCTGAAAGGCCCACGCCGCTCGTCATCTACATCCACGGCGGCGGGTTTGTTGGTGGCGACAAGCGAAGTGTGTCGGCCGGTTTGATTCAGTCGATGCACAAAGCAGGCATCTCGGTGGCCGCGATTCATTACCGATTCATCAAGGAGCATCCATTCCCGGCCCCCTTTGTCGATTCGGCACGGGCCGTCCAATTCCTCAGGCACAATGCTGACAGGTACAACCTCGATATCAAACGCTTCGCGGCGACCGGTGGTTCGGCTGGTGCCGGCATTTCATTGTGGCTGGCCACGCGTGACGACATGGCTGATCCGAAATCCGACGACCCTGTCGGTCGACAATCGACGCGGATCAGTTGTGCCTCGGTAGGTGGCGCCCAGGTCTCGTACGATCCAAGGTTCTGGAGAGAAATCGGTCTCGCAAAAGGACTGCAACATTCCAGCTTTTCGCTCATGTACGGCGTGCCCTCGGATGATCCGTTCGAGGATCCAAAGAAGATTGCCATCGCCGAGGCCTGTGCGCCGATCGAGCACCTCACGAAAGATGACCCGCCTGTCTATTTCCAGTACGGAGTGCCGGACGAACTCAACGACAGGACGAGTCTCGGTGCCGTCGTCCATCATCCACGCCACGGGCAACTCTTCAAGAAGAAGATGGACAAGCTGGGACTGGAGTGTCACGTTCAGTATCCCGGTGGGCCTCAGGCGAAGCTGTCGTCAGCGGAGTTTCTGATCAAACACCTGACGCAAACGACCGCCGCGAGCCCGCGCCCAACGAATTC
>JAQBZS010001033.1 GCA_027622115.1 Planctomycetota bacterium
GCAAGTCGAAAACACCATTAACCGAGACCGAAGACGCACCACCATCACGGTTTGCTTCGACAGCACCCTGCGACCATGAATAATCCGCGCTAGCAAGCAGGCGGGGGTCGCAGCACATAGAAAACGGTACGGTCAGCAACTTTCCGACCGATCGTTCACGACTTGTCGGGGCGATCGAGTCCTTCATAGAGCGTGCGTCCAATGCGCACCAACGTCGCGCCCTCTTCCACCGCCACGTGGAAGTCGCCGCTCATGCCCATCGACAGTTCCTTCAATTCGTGGGTGCCGGCGAGCTTCGGTTTCAATTCCATCTGAAGTTCACGCAGTCGCCGGAACACGGGCCGCGCGGACTCCGGATCTTCCGAAAACGGTGCCATCGTCATCAAGCCGCAGATCCGCGCATGCTCGAAACTCGCGAGTTGATCGGCGGCACTCAGCAAGTCCTCGGCAGAGAATCCGTCTTTGACGTCTTCGCCCGAAACATTGACCTCCAACAAGACCCGCGGCGTGATGCCGATTTCTTGGGCGATTTGATTCACGCGCTCCAATAATCGCATGGAATCAATTGAATGGATCAATGTCGCGACCTGCAGGACCGGTCGCACCTTGTTGCGCTGCAGATGCCCGATTAAATGCCATTCGATTTCGTTCGGCAGCTGGGACGACCGATCCACCAATTGCTGCGGGCGGCTTTCTCCCAACGTCACGACACCCAAGTTCACCAATGCCCGGGCCGACTCCATTTCCGCGTACTTTGTCACGGCCACGAGCGTCACGTCCGCAGCAGACCGACCAGTTCTTTGGGCGGCTGCGGAGATCGTCCGCCGCACTCGGTCAAGGTTGTCGCGGATCGTCTGCATGGAATCGGGTATCACGCTGTCACCTCCCCGTACGAGGCTGCAACATCGTTGCCAGCGACCAAGCGATCATCAGGAATCCGGCGGCAACCCAGAAGTAGCGCCATTCTTCATCCACATAGGCGAAGGACGCGAGACAGATGCCGCCGATCAGCGTTTGCAAATCTTTCTTGCGGTTCATTGGCCGAGGTCTCGCAACCACGGTACGAAGCCTCGCGCATTCGTGCGGACACTCCAAAGCTTGTGCCCCGCTGTGATGTACAGCGTCTTGAGATCCGCATCGCCGAAGGTGCAATTCGTAATCATGTCGATCGGCACTGGAATCGTTTCCACGAGCCCACCGTCCGGCTGAATCACGTAGATCCCCGCCCGATACTTTTCGGCGGACTCTAACGGTGGGTTCGCGTGGTTGAATCCGGCTGCGACAAACAACCGGCCTTGATCGTCCATCGCCATGCCGTCAGGTCCACGGTCGTTGCCCCAATCGAAGAGCAGCTTGCGGGTTTTGGGATCGATGCTTCCGTCCGGCTTCAGATCGAAGCGCCAGAGCTTTCGATTCTTGTCCCGGGCGTCGTTGTTGTTGTCCGCCACGAACAGGAACTTGTCGTCCCGCGACACGTGCAGTCCATTCGGGCGGTCCACTTCATGCGAAATGATCCGAGCCACCTGCCCCGCTCCATCGATCCGATAGACGCCCTCGATTTGTTGGCCCTGTTCATCGAGTTGCTGCATGTCGGTGCGGTCTCGGTAGCGCGGGTCCGAGAAATAAATGCGTCCTTTCGAATCCATGGCACAGTCGTTGGGTGTATTCAAGAGTTTGCCGCCGAATTTGTCGGCCAACACGGTGATTGTCCCGTCGTGCTCGGTCCGAGTCACTCGGCGATTGCTGCCATATCCACCGCCCTCACAGCAAACCAATCGCCCCTTCAAGTCGAACAGCATTCCATTCGTGCGTCCGGATGGATTGCGAAAGACGTGCAACGCGCCCGTGCGATCACGTCGCATGATGCGGTCGTTGGCGATGTCGCTGAAATAGACGTTGCCGCTGGGATGCCACGCCGGCCCTTCGGTAAACGCGACACGGACTTCGGCTTTCAGCTTGGCGTCTTTTTGGACGATCGAGTCGGCCGCACCGGCGATGACGGCCGTTAGCAAATACGTGCCGAAGACAGCCACCCGTTGAAAACTCATTCGATATCTGTTTCGTCGAATCTGCACGTTGAATTTCTCGGCGTTGTTTGTCCGTTCGAGGTGTTCGAGGACGAATTTCATCAGGTGCGTAACGCCGAGACTGTGCGCCAGGCGAGTGTGCTCTGCGCCCGGATACGTGAAGTGACTCACCCCAGTTGGTGAATCCGACGCAACCTCTGCACTTCCCGGCAGTTCAGCAGGTCGATCAACCATTCGTCACGCTGTCGATCGAAGGAGATCTAGTTGTAAAGCGGATCGCGAAAGACTTTGTCGGACACGTCTCCCCCGATCGCTAATTCGGCGTTGCTGCGTTCACGCGTTGGGCAAGTCTCAATGCCACTCGACTGAGCTCCGAGTCGGAGGGCACGTTCTTGAATTCACACGCTCTGTCCAGCGCCTGTTTCCATCGCGACTTTGCCCGTAAAAGTACAGGATGGTCGACCCCAGCTCCAGCGGCCAGATGGCTTCATTGATGAGGCTTCTTCCCAGGCTTTCAAATGATTGGGCGTTTGGCGTCCGCGTCAGTAGTTCGTGACTCTCGGGTGTGAGCGAGTAGGCGTACTGCATCACCCCGTTCTGAGGCTCACCCGTTTCGATAACCAATCCGACCGCCACCATTTCATCGCAAGCGTCGGCGACGTCACGGGAATACGGTCCGAAGTGATGCAGTGTGTACTTGCAATCGAGAGGGCAACCGGCGTGTTGCAAGAAAAACGCAACCTTCTGGAGTCTCTTACGCCCCTGAATTCCTTGATCGCCCGCCCACGAAAGCAGAGTCGCCAATTGAAGTCGATTCATGTTTCTTTTGCCTCCCGAGATTCCATCCTGAGAGCGATCTCTCGACCGCGTCCAGATGCTAACCCATCCCGAAACTCTGTCATATGCCGATGCCCCGTCGAGCTGGTAGTGCGCATCGTATTGCGGACGGACCAGGGCATGGAGTATGCGAAGAGTTAAGGGGCCATCTAATCTTTCCATGTGAGACGAAGCCAACCTTGCAAATGATTCGCACGAGCCACCGACGCGCGTTGCTGATGGCTACGTCCGCTTAGGGTGTTGAAAACTCGCCCTTGACTGACGAAT
>JAQBZS010001034.1 GCA_027622115.1 Planctomycetota bacterium
GGCTACGTGCGGCGACGACTCGGACTTGGTGGTCGGATTGCAGCTCACGCATTCCGGGCGATACAGCTACCGCCGCCCACTGATCGCGACGCACGACCCGATTCAGGATCGGATCACGCTGGACAAGTCCACGGGCAAGTTCGTGGATGATTCGTATCCGCTGATGACGGATGACGATCTGAAACGGCTTGAAGACCATTACGAAGCCGCGGCTCGGCTGGCACATCGCATCGGATTCGATTTTGTGGACATCAAACAGTGCCATCGGTATCTGTTGTCCGAATTGCTGGCCGCCAAGAACCGGCCCGGCGAATACGGCGGCAGCCTGGAGAATCGCACGCGTTTGGTGCGAAATATCGTCTCTCGGATTCGCGGCGAGCTTCCCGGTCTGACGATTGCCACGCGCATGAATGTCTACGATGGGATCCCCTATCGCGGCGTGGGCGAGGACTTCATCGGCGAACCGCTTCCGCACGAATTGCCACTGGTGACAGGCTTCGGTGTCGACCCACACGACCACTTACGCGACGACCTTGATGAGCCAATTCAAGTCGCAAAGTGGTTGGAGGCCTGGGGCGTCGCTTTGATCAACGTTAGTGCCGGCAATCCATACGCCAACCCGCACATCGTGCGGCCGACCGAGTCCCCGCCGATCGACGGCTACCACGCGCCGGAGCATCCGTTGCTGGGCGTGCTGCGACACTTTCGGCTGGCTCGAACGATTCAAGCGGCTGTCGGCGTGCCGGTGATCGGCAGCGGATACAGTTGGTTGCAAGACTTCGCGCTGCACGCGGGAGCCGCCAACGTCGCGCGGAACGACGTGGCGATCGTGGGTCTCGGACGCGCCACGCTGTCGCAGCCGGACTTCGCGAAACAGTTGCAGGAGCACGGTCGACTCGATCGCAAGCGCGTGTGCCGTACGTTTTCGTATTGCACGAATCTCATGCGCACCAAGGACCACCCGCTCGGCCAATACGGCACCGGTTGCCCGCCGTTCGATAAAGACGTTTATGGCCCACTTTGGAAGGAAGCGGAGCCGAAGCTCAAAGCGTCCAGCACAACCAAGCCAAAACCGGCAGCCGATGTTACGTGACAGGAATCTCGGCGGATTCAAGAATGGCATCCCCGTACAGCTTGCGCTTGAGTTTCTCGCAGTCGGCGAGGTCATTGCTCTTTGCCGTGGCGTAGGCATCCAAGTGGGCTGGATTCGTGAACAATACGGCTGGATGCGCTTGCTTTCGGAACTCAAGAACTCGGGCCAACAACTGCAATTCCGCTCGACCGAGATGATGCAGCTTGCACAGATCGTTGAATAACGATTTCGGAGTCGGCTTTTGGTTCTGTTGCAAACGGATCCAGCGATCCCAGCCGAAAATGGCCGCCCAGGCGAACAGAATGCCCAACACCGTGACGATGATCACGATGTTGCCGATCGCCGCTCCCGAAATCTGCATGTTGAACGCGCTGGCGCATGTCGGCAGGTGCGTGATGAATTCAAGCATGGACCAATCCCATCGAGGTTTCTTCAAGCATCGTGATGGATCGCACGGCGGCTTCCCGAACGCGGGGGCTGGCGTCGTCACACAGGATCTTCAGGACTTCAATCGTTTCATCGGTCGGCGCATGGCCGAGTACCACGGCGGCGGTGCGTCGCACGTGCGCATCGCTGTCGCAGACCATCGCCAACAGTTGCGGAACGACCTGTTGATGCATGCCCAACGCCAACGCGCCTTCCGCGGCCCGAATGCGTTTCTGCCGCATGGGGCTGGTCATTTCTTCCACGAGATCGCGGATGCATTGAGGGTTGATCTTCTGGATCGTCTCACCGGCTCGCAGGCAGACTTCTGGGTCGAGTTGTTTGAACAGACTCAGTAGCCGCTCGATGTCGAAACCGCTGAGTTCATGACGAGCCACTTCGCGGACTGCGGCCAGAGGGCTGTCCAGCCGTTTGGTCAATTGGGCCATCGCATCGGGGATTTTCTGCGATCTCAATTGGGACGTGGCCCACGCCTGGACGCTTTCGTCTTGAGAGTCCAGGCCGTCTTGGACAATCGACAGCGTGGCCGTCGTGTCCAGTTTGGCGATCGATTGCGCTGCCGCGCTGCGACCTTCCGGTGACCCGTTTTGCAACAGCCATTTCAGGATACTGGTCTTCCGAAACTCCGTGAGACCCGTCGCTTCCGTGAAGGCCACGAGAGATCCCTGCAAATGCGGCGGCACGAGTTCTTGGATTTGGCGAAACTTTTCCAGCCACGCGATCGACGTGAGCCTTTTGAGATTGTCCGCGTGAATCTGGTCGTGCTTGTCGCGAAACCACGTCAGCACGGCCTGGACGAACGTCTTGTCCGACCTGAACTCCAGAGTTCGCATGACTTGCTGGGGTGGGAAGTTGTTCGCCAGGGCTTCTAGTAGAAATCGTATCACCCCCGGTGCCGTGCTGTTCAACAGCAAATCGACGATCGCAGCCTCGGCGTTCGGATCATTGAACTTCTTGCGAGTTGAGTCCGCATTGGGCTCGGCGAGCATCACGTAGCACTCGGCAATTCGCATCGGATCGGGCAGCGACCGGCCATCCGTCAACGCGGTGCCCAACGCTTGCACCACTGAATGTCGCACACCCGCAATCTCGGGAATCGGCAGCGAGATCGCCAATTGATCGGGATGAAGTTGCACGTACAGGTGGTTCACCAATTCCTGGATGCACTGCACGGCTTGGCTGCCGACTGTTGGTTCCTCTCGGCAATACGCGTCAATCAGCAACGGAATCGCGTTCATAGACCGCGTGTCCCGGACCATTTCGATCGCCGCAAGTGCGTGTGCTTCGATTCCGTGCTGCAAACACTGCTTCAGGCCGATCTCCAAGCGAGTCAAGCGTTGGGCGGCGTGCTGTTTCGCAATCGGGCACAACCTCAACCAGCGCGCCACGACAGCGACTTGCACTGTCAGCCCATCCCGAGACGTGATGGCCCGCACGGCTTGCGCCTGCAACGTCGGATACGGAACATCCAACGCATCGATCAGTGCCTCGGCAACGTGCGGATTGCGAGTGGACGCGAGGAAATTGAAAGTCTTGGCCGACTGAGATGACATGGATTTACCAACGCAAGGATGTGGGCCGGAACAAGCTCT
>JAQBZS010001035.1 GCA_027622115.1 Planctomycetota bacterium
TGAATCGGTCGTGGGACGAAGTCTCGCTCAATGCCGATGACCAGGAAGTGATTCGATTGCAATTCAACGGGCCGTTGCTGCCCGGCGAACGAATCAATCAAACAGCTCAAGTGTGGATCGACCCGGTGTCGCTTTACGATCGAGCACGCGTTGAGAATCCGCCGGCCCCGTTCGGAGATCGCGAATCGGACACTCGGCTGCATCTGTTCGCAATCGTCAATCAAGCCGCTGGCGTGGATGCAGCGCAGTCGATTCTTGCTGATGACATCACCGTGAATCCGTGGGACATCAACAGTGACGGCGTGGTGCAATTTGTCGACATCGGCGTGTTGATCAATCATGGCGGAGAAACGGCCGGCGATCGTGACCCGAAGGACGCGAACGGCGACGGGCGGATCAACGTCCTGGATATCAACGAGTCCCTCGGTCGCGGCGGGCTGCGATCGAACACATCGGTTATCGAACCCGCCGCGTTTCCGACGCAACCGGACGCTCCCAATCCGCGAACGTCCGAACGGCTCGTCAGAATCTCCACGGAGATCGTGGATCCGTTTGGCAATGTTCCCGTGGCAAGTCCAGTCGGAGAAACCGTGCGGATTCGTGTCGTCGGCACGGACCTGCGAGTCAACGCGGATAAGATGGGACTGATTTCGGCGTCCGTGCGGTTGTCGTTCGACCCTGAATCCGTGCGAGTGCTCGATGTGGTCCCCGCGTTTGATCAAGTCTTCGATGCGAAAATCGATGTTGAGAATGGCTTCGTGGATGTCGCCGTGCTCGACATGGAAGGCATGAATCGCAGCGGGGCGCAGTTGCTGTTCACGATCGATGTGGTCCCGCTCCAAGTTGGTTCGCTCAAGCTCACGGCATCGGATCCTGAGTCGAGAACGGCGCAGACGATGCTCTATGGGATCGACGTGCGTCAAACCGCCGTGCTGTTCAACTCAGCGGAACTGGATGTGATTCCCGAAGGAGCCGCCGCGCTGCGAGTGACGATTGGAGATGACGGTCGGCCGACTTTTGCGTGGTCCGCAGTCAGTGACGCTCAATTGTATCAGACCTATGTCACGCAGCGCGGGCCGAACGGTCGATCGCAACCGTTCCTGAATCGCAAGGGCATCGCAGGCACGGAATTCACGCCGCGGGATCGATGGATTGGCGCAAGTTACAAAGCCGAGGTCCGCGGTTTTGATGCTCGGAATCAGCCGTTGCCGTGGGGTAACCGTGTGAGCTTCGATATCCAAACGTTGCCGCTCGTGCTTGAGGTCGAAGTGGCGGACGACGGCAGACCCACATTGTCTTGGACCGATGTACCCGAAGCAGAGACTTACCAAATCTACGTGACACGCATCGTCGATGGCCGGTCGCAAAGGTACTTGAATCTGCGCGGCATTGCCGGAACGGAATTCACGTCAAATCTGCCTTGGCGAACCGGCAAATACAAAGCGGAAGTTCGCGGTTTCGATGCCGATAACAACCCGCTCGATTGGAGTAATCGGGTCGCGTTCTATGTCCACACGCGGACTCCAATCCTGGAAGTGGCGACTGCGGACGACGGTCGACCCACACTAGCTTGGACGGCAGGTGAAGACGCGGAGACCTATCAACTCTATGTCGTTTACACGGACGCGCACGGCGATTCACGACGATTTCTTAACAAGCATGGGATTACGGCCAACGAGTTTACACCGAGCGAACCTTGGCCGGCCGGGACTTTCAAAGCGGAAGTTCGCGGTTTCGATGCCGATGGCAACCCGCTCGAATGGAGCAACCGCGTCACCTTCGCAAACACGTCCAACGCGAATCGGCCAGTGTTGACAGTCTCGGTGAGCGATGGACGACCGGCGTTCAATTGGAGCAAGGTGTCCGCCGCGACGTCGTATCAGATTTATGTCACGCGCACGGACGAGAGTGGAAGGTCTCGACGGTTCTTGAACCGTACTGGAATCGAGCACATTGAATTCACGCCCAATGTTGCTTGGGACGGCGGCGTCTACAAGGCCGAAGTCCGCGGGTTCGACTCGGCGAATCAACCGCTGCCGTGGAGCAATCGGATCCGATTCGAGATTTATCAACCGGAGGTCGCACGCCCGCCTGCACGCAACGACGCAGATGATTCCCAGACGCGGCTCAGTTGGGCTCCACAGGCTGTGAGTCTCTATGTCGACCATGACGAGACTCATCTGCCACAGCGTCTTTGCCGTCGGCCGTGAATTCAGTAACCGTAGGGCCGGTTCCTATCGACCGATCATTCATCGGTGTCGCTCGGCCGGTGGGAACCGGCCCTACGGGTTCTATTCGAAACCGATCGCCCGGAAGAAGATCTTGGATTTCGGCAGGAAATAGAGGGCAACAACAGCAACCGCGCTGAGAGCGAAACCAATCAGCCCGGAAATCCGGCTCTTCCGAGACATCAATGTTGTGACTGCACCAGCCAGACAACCGACGAGCGAAAAGATCAAGACTCCGAATCCTGTGAAGGCTGCGACGACGGCGATCCCGTGTTTGGGAGACACCGCATAAATCAATGCGCATCCGCACGCGAGAACGGCACACACAATCGATGAGTCGGTTGCCTGCGGATTCTGCAATCGTTGCTTCAATGACAAATCTTGATCCCCTGCTTAACCAATGTCGGACTTCTTCCTCTTGTCATCGTTTGATCAACTCCACTAACTCGCCCATAGCGTACAGCGTCTTGAGCCGACGTGTCATCTTCGCTGCAACGATCGAGCTGGCTTCGCCCCTGGTTTCTTGAGGGTTGAGTCGGCTTGGCGATTCATACAACCTCCCTGTTGAAAAACAGAGTGTATGCGCATGGCGCGTCATTCGTGGCCCAGCCCGGCGAGCACATCGCGGAGCGCCTCAATCGAGCATCGTGGCTCATCGGCGGGTCTTCCTCGACCGGCACTTCCGTCTCGTCATTCACATCAGCGACGGCAGTAATCACACCGACATCCTCATCATCCGAACCCGGCGGAAGCCGATGCCGAATCAACGACGGACAAGTCGGCCGGTGGGAGCCGGTTCTACGCCTACTTCTTCTGCTGAGTTGGAGCCGCACGCTTTGGGTTCGGCAGCACGGGTTTCTGGCCGGTGATGGTCACACCGCGGATGACGACATCGTCCCAT